>JAESSS010000045.1 GCA_016763975.1 Candidatus Altimarinota bacterium | reverse complement strand
TTGAGCCGCTTGCTATTCACCTGATAAACGGCAACACCCAGCTGATAAAGATCACGATGTTTCCACCGCCAGGAGAGTTTATGCTTGATGGCATTCCGCTCAAAATCTACGCCGACGGCTTCAACACCGAGACGGCTAGCTTCGCGCTTTACGGCGCGCAGGGTCCGCTCGACGGGCCGAAAAACTTGGTGGCAACGGACAACGAAGGAGAGTTTTCGCTGACCTTCTGGGAACCTAACCTCAGCTTCGAGGGCCCGAAGTCGTTCCATCTGGAGGGCATCGTCACGGGCATCCAGCCAGGAGCCTTCATCAGCTTTGAGGTCGGGGACTTCTGGGTAATGGACGGAGACGGAGATCACTACCCCGTTTCGACCTCCCTGGGCTACGACGGTCCACAGACGGTGACGCTCGTCAACTAGCCCTCTTCTCATCTGCTAGATAGTGCGCGCCCGCAGTTACGCGGTCCGCACTTCTGGTGGCTTGGGGAACAGCAATGCGAATTTTCCCCTTTTAAATTAAAAGGAGCTTTTTTGTTATGGGCGGAAATAGACTACCTGCCCACCAGGGGAAACTGTTGAGGCTATGTGATCTTGACTTTTTTGGGTTTTTCCGTATAATACTTTACCTGCTGATAGCTTTGGATTTTTGGCTTGTTTAAGCACTAAAATCTGATTATCACAGCGTTAATTGAAAATTCGCATTGCAAATATTATGGTCGGAGCTGCAATGAGAGCATTTCGTGCTTTGAGTGTAGTTCCGATCCATTTTTAAGGGTCCAAGTGGGCCAAAATTAAAGGGCTGAGGAGTCCGATTTTAAGGTTTGCCATGTTGGCACGAGCTTGTTTCATTTTTTCTGTCGTTTTTTTCCTCGTAGCATGTGCTAACGGGTCCGACTCCGGCGCAACCACGGACGCTTCGGCGGACGCGGGCGTAGAAAACGACAATGGTGTTCCCCTCGGAGACACCTCAAACCCTGACACGGGATCCGCCGACGATGACGTCGCGGAAACGGAAGACACCGTCGCCTTGGAAGAGGCAAACGTCGTCGAGTGCGACCCCGGCTGCAAGTTCGACCAGATCTGCGTGGACGGCGAGTGTGTCATTCCGTGCCAGATCGATGACGACTGTGGCTCAGGCAGCAGCAGTTGTACCGAGGATGGCGAGGCCTTGAGCATCAACATTAACACTTGTGTGGAGGGGTTCTGTCAGATGGTCGAAACCGTCACAGATTGTCCCGAAGGCAAAGTCTGCCACGGTGGCGACTGCCTAGCACCCTGCCAGAGCGACGACGACTGCGAGGTGCACGCCTGCACCGAGGACGGGAAGCAGTTGAGCAGCAGCCCCTTGGCATGTGTCGAGGGCGTATGTTTTGCCGACACTGTTACTGTAACGGACTGTCCAAAAGGCCAGCATTGCGCTGGTATCGGCTGTACCGACATTTGTACCGTCAACAACGACTGTCCGGAGGCAGCGGCGTATTGCTACTGCTCGGACGACGACAGCGCAGTCTTGTGCAACGTTTCCAAGTGCTTCAGCGACCTCAACAGCGGACTCGGCTACTGTACCGGGACAAGTGACGAGGTTGCTTGTGGAAGCAACGAGACCTGCACCGGCGGACTGAGCGGCGAAGCCAAATGCGCCGCCGCCGACCAAGGCGAAGTCCAGATTACAGGGTGCCTCAGCGAGACCGATACTATTTTTGTCAGCGCTGAGGAGCCGATTATCGGCTGCTCGTACGTTATAGCGGCTCCCGAACAAGACCTAGTCCTGGACGACCTGGTACTGAACCAGATCGGTACAGCTACGATTCCGGGAGGAGTCACGCTATATGGCATCGGGACCGACACCGTCATGACCAGCTTTGTCATCGACGGAAAGGTCTATTTCAAAAACCTCAACATCAAGCTCTTCAAGGGACAGACCAAAACTCTGTACCTCCTCTCCGAAGAGGCTTTCCCAGCCAGCCAGGTCGGTAAAACGGTTCAGTTCTCGATCGACACCGAGGAAACTGAATTGATCGGAACCGTCACTGGTACCAAGTTGGACGTTCCGGAGTTCTCCACCGATCTCCTCACCATCATTCAGCCGCCGATCAAGGTGGTGGTGGAAGTCATGCAGCCCAGCCTTACGGGCGGGGTGCATGACATGGTGAAGATTTCTCTCTTCGCGCCGGAGCTGAGTCCCATTGGTAAGGAGTTCACTCTCAATACCATGCCATTCGGTCTCTTCGCCTCCGGATGGGACATCAGCGCAGCAACCTTCGCGCTGCAAGACGTCGAGGGGCTCCTAGCTAACACGGCCAGCTTCACCAGCGCCACGGAGGTGGGCGAGTACAACGCCACCTTCGAGCACTTCACAAAGACTTTCACCGATGTGGGAGTTGTCTGGATTGAAGTGGCCATCGACTCGCTCGAGGCCGGGGCCGTGGCCTCCTTCCTCATCGGCGATTTCGAGGTCCAGGACGAGAACGGGGACAATTGGCCCGTCTCGACCGCTCCGGGCCAGGAAGATGGTCCGCAAACGGTAACGCTCACGAACTGAGCAAGCCTCCTGTCTATCAGATAGTGCGCGCGCCGCAATTACGCGGGCCGCACTTCTGGTGGCTTGGGGAACAGCAATGCGAATTTTCCCCTTTTAAATTAAAAGGAGCTTTTTTGTTATGTAAAAATCTACATTAGTCTTGGAGCTTCCAACCTTTTTTCAATAAATAGTAATCGAGGATTCCGAGTGATACGACCATGGTAATTACTATGATGTAGGATGTAGTGAGGGAGATTTCTTCGATACCTGTGAAACCGTAACGGAAGATGTTGACCATGTAGACGATTGGGTTGGCTTGGGAAATTGTTTGGAAGACGTCTGGCAATGTTGTGATTGGATAAAAGACGCCGCCGAGGAAGGTGAGAGGCATCAGGACGAAGTTGGTGATGAAGGCGGTTTTGTCGAATTCGTCAGCCCAGATTCCCATGAAAACTCCGAGGAAGGAAAAGAAGAGGGATACGAGAATTCCTCCGGTAAAAATTGCGGTAAGTGATGGATAAGTGAAATCGACGAAGTAGAGTGCTGTGAGATAAGTAATGAGACCGACTGTGAGGCCACGTAGAAGGGCGGAGCCGATCATTGCGAGGAGTATTTCACCTGACTTCAGTGGGATGGTGAGAAGGTCTGCGATGCGGCCTTGGTATTTGGTGATGATTAGTGAAGAAGATGGATTTTGGTATGAATTGTTGATGATGCCCATGAGGATGAGGCCGGGAACGATGAATTCCAGATAGCCGACACCTTCGATTGAGACGACTGCTGAACGGAGAGAGAGGCCGAAAATTGTGAGGAAAAGCAGGTTACTAACCACTGGTGCGAGGATGGTCTGAATGTAGACCTTCATAAAACGAGCGTTTTCACGCTTGAAGAGTGTCCAAGTTCCGAGTGGATTATTCATTCGTAAGTGTTAGGTTAGTGATCTGTAGTCTGCGCCTGCTCATCAGCAGAGCCGATGACTCCGCACAGCCTACCCTTAGGGCTTGTTCTTCGCAATTTTTTGCACTCACCGTATCGCTTATACGCTTTCGTTACAAAAATTCGTTGCAGAACTGCGCATCTCATCTAACCTACAACTTACGAGTCGTAGGTTAGCTTGATGAAAACGTCTTCGAGTTTGTCGTTTTCGATTATGTTTTTGGTAGTATCGATTTTTACTATTTTGCCTCTTGAAATAAAGGCGAGGCGTTCACAAAGTTGTTCGGCTTCTTCGAGGTAGTGAGTTGTGAGTAGGATTGTGAGACCTTCTTCGTTGAGTTTTTGCATGTACTTCCAGAGATTGTGGCGGAGCTCGACGTCGACACCGGCTGTTGGTTCATCGAGAACGAGAACTTTTGGCTTGTGGACGAGGGCTTTTGCTACAAGGAGGCGACGCCTCATTCCACCTGATAACATACGAGTGTTGGTGTGTTTTTTGTCTGAGAGATTTAGTTTTTCGAGGATTTCGTCGATGTATCCTTGATTGTTGCGGATGCCGTAATAGCCGGATTGTTGCAGTAGGCTTTCGTTTACTGAGAAAAAAGAGTCGAAGGAGATTTCTTGTGGTACAACTCCGAGAAGACGTTTGGTTTCTTCACGATTTTCGTCGATGTCGAGGCCGGCGATTTTGATTGTTCCGGAATTTCTCTTAACCGGACCGGACATGATATTAATAATTGTGGATTTGCCAGAGCCGTTAGGTCCAAGCAGTCCGAAGAATTCACCTTTTTTTATATCGAAAGAAATACCTTTTAGCGCGTGAGTTCCGCTGGCATAGGTTTTGTCGACATTCTCTATTTGTATGGCGAAATCTTGCATGGAAATGCATTCTAGATGGAAAGGGAGAGAATGTCACGCTTGACTTTTGCCCTTGTTGTAGCCATAATCTGGGCTCGAATTTAATTATGAGTATGCGTAAGTATTTATTAGTTTTGGTCCTGGCTTTGAGTGGATGTGGAGCGGCAGAAGAGCCGTTGGAAGTTGTGTATGCGAGTGGGGAAGTGAGGACTAATTTTGAAGTGGAGGAAGTGGAAGTGCCTCGTGATCCGAGTGAGGGGCTTTTGCAAAAAGGGCGTTCGTTGAGGCTGGATCCTAATATTGAGCAGTATAAAATTAGTTTTGAAGTGGAGCCAAAAGTGAAGGTTTATGCTTATGATTTTGAATATAAACTTCCTTCCGGGCAGAATTCTCTAATTGCCAGTGTGGTGGTAGTGGATGAAGTGGTGAGAATTTCGCACCCACCAGACAAACTGAGTGATGATAGACCGCCTTGGAGTAAAGAGTTTGTTGCTCGTTTTTGGGTAGAACATCCTGGGTATATTGAAAAAACTCAGGGACCACAGGGCACTGGTTATATTGAGAATTTGGGTTTGCAGTTGTATAGTCATCCGCGACAAGGTTACGTAAAATAAATTCGCATGATTTTCAGAGGATTTTGGGACAAATTGGATTGGCCGGTGGTAGCACTTTCGCCGATGGATGGGGTGACTGACGCGGCCTTTCGTTATATCGTTTGCAAATATTCCAAACCGGCTTTTACGATGACTGAATTCACGAATGTGGAGGGGTTGTCTCGTGGGGCGGTGCAGATGTTAGTGGCGTTTTTGTATGATGAAAGTGAGCGGCCAGTGATCGCTCAGCTCTATGGAGTGGAGGTTGGGTCGTATTACAAAGCGACTTTGATGATGTGTGCTTTGGGATTTGATGGGGTAGATATTAATATGGGATGTCCGGCGAACAAAGTAGCGAAAAAGGGCAGTGGGGCTGGATTAATTCGAACTCCTGAGCTTGCTCGTGAGATTATTCGCAGCTGTAAAAAAGCGTCGAAGGATTGGTCCAACGGTATGACTTTGGAGGAGGCTGAAGTTCCTGAAGGAATGATTAAGAGGATTGCGGAAATGAATGTGGAGAGGGCAATTGGGCGTGATCCAATCGCGATTTCGGTAAAAACTAGAGTTGGTTATGATGAAAAAATTGGGGCGGAATGGACAAAGATTATTTTGGAAGAGGAGCCGGCAAATATTTCGATGCATGGGCGAACTTTGAAACAAATGTATATGGGACAGGCGGATTGGGAGGAGATTGCGAAGTGTGCTGAGGTTTGCAAGGGCAGTGGTGTCACTCTTATAGGAAATGGGGATGTGATGTCGATGGATGATGCTCGTGGCAAGATTAAAGATTATGGAGTGGATGGAATTTTGGTTGGACGTGCTGTTTTTGGGAATCCTTGGTTTTTTGGAGAGGGGGAGCCGACTGTGGAAGATCGCAAAAGAGTAGCTTTGGATCACTGTCGGCGTTTTGCGGAGGCGGATTATGCGCCATTTCATAATATTCGAAAACATCTGGCTTGGTACTGTAAGGGCTTTGAGGGGTGTAGGGAATTGAGAATGAAATTAATGCAGACTCATGGGATTGAGGATGTGGAAAAGCTCTTGGGTTAGCCTTTTTTTCATGGTAGCATCCTCTACCTTTTACCAAGAAATATGGATAAACTAAGATTGATCTGTGCGGAGGATGATGAGTTCATGAAGGAATTGCTGATGGAAACATTGAAGATGGCGATTGAGGATGAGGAGATGCCTGAGATGGATATTGTGTATGTTGAAAATGCTGAAAAACTTCGAGCTGCATTACATCAAGCCTTTGCTGATGCGGTGCCTTTTATAATTTTGTCTGATGAACATATGCCGGACGGGACAGGTTCTGCTGTGATAGCGGAGTTTATTGGTGATGAAAAATATCAAGATGTTGATTGGGATACGAGACTTTTGGATTTAGCCATAATTTCTGGCACAACTCCATTTGATGATAAGGGAGATTTTGCTATTAGTTTTTTATCAAAAACTCAGAAAGATCTATTTGTGATACTGCAGGGCATGAGAAGGGAGTTGAAGTTTATTGCTAAACCAACTCCGCCTGATATATTGATTGAATTTTTGAATGGAGCGGGTAAAGGTGCTTGAGATTAGAGACCTAAGTTTAATATATTTCACAGATATCAATAAAGTTATTCCTTATCACATAGAAATAGTATGGAAAAATTTGCAGTACATTTCCAAGGGGCAAAAAGAGATCCCTATAAACAATCTAAATTGGTTCCGGGATTGATTCATCATTTCGGATTCAAAATTCAAACACGTAGCAAACTTCTAAAAACTCTGAACAAGGTCCTACATGCTGAGCCATATTCAAAAGTTCAAAAAGCAAGGATCCGAGCTCTTTTCGAAGTAATGACTGTATTATCAGATAGTACAATTTGGCAAGATACTTGGCCAGCTAATACAAAAGGGAAAGGCATGGCCATCGCTCCAATATATGCTGCACATTGCCTATCCGACTGCAAAAGAACAACAGCGTTTAGCAGCGGTCTTCATGATGCAATTGAAGAGGCAATGCAAAGATTTCCAGATCAGAGACCGATTAGGATTTTATATGCAGGCACAGGCCCATTTGCCACCCTTGCCCTACCATCAATGGCCAAATTTTCACCAGAAGATATTCAATTCGACTTCATCGACATACATGAAACTTCTACACAAAACCTTAGCGAACTTTTAGAGAAATTGGACTTTGAGGATTTCGCACAAAACATCATAACCAAAGATGTATTTGATCATCAGGATGCAGACGGCTACCACATCGCAATCACAGAAACTATGGGCCCAGCCCTAGCCAATGAGCCACAAATTCCCATCATGCGTCACATCCGAAAAATGCTAGTCGAAAACGGAATCCTGCTGCCTGAAGAAATACAGCTAGGCCTACTGATTGGCAATGACAACTACCAAGTCCTAACTCCCATGATTTGGAAATACACAGCACTAGAAGATAAAGCAGAAACCTTTGCCCCACTAGAAATTAGATACCAATATCAACCAAAAGAACCATGTAACGAAGAAGTATCAGTCTTTGCAGCAACTCAGGTAAAAGTTTTTGCTGACAACCTAGTAACATTTGGCCACACATCAATAACCGACCCCATAGGAATGGGAACACTTCCCAATATCCCTCCAAATAGCAGTATTGAAGTTGCATACAGAGCAGGACAAGATCTAGTATATGGAACAGAACAGCCAATATGCCGACTGATCTCAAAATAGCTCCCCTAGTAAGTTGAGGGGGTATTTCTTGGCTTTTGGAAGCGCTAATCAGGGCTATTGACTTCTCTAATATGGCTGCAGTCCGCCAGAGCTGTTTGGCACGACAGGATGAAAGCCGTTTTTTACTGCTGCTGAGGCAATGTAGTCCAAAAATGCTTTAGGGAATCCCATGTATTTCCTGCTTCCCTTGAAGTAAAAGACTGAAGCTTCAAGGTTGAAATTTAGAGGGCCAATTTGATCCGGCCTACTCGCTTTTAGTCTTGATCTAATACCCTTGATGTCCAGTTTCCCATTACCAATTACTGTATTCGCCAATTCGTCATTCAACAAAAGATTGAGGACTTCCAGCTCACAGGCAATGGCATTCGCTTCATCCATAATATTCAGATTGGGTTTTTCACCACCTTCTTTATCGTAATTAAATCTCTCTTGGTAGGCCTTCCATTGCGCTTCGCCTTTCACTTTCTCCCTTAGCTTCGAATCGTAGGCAACGTGGATTAACTCGTGGAAAAGGACTAGGTTGTCAACATCGCTATTCGGATCAAATGCTTGCGATAGTATCATTTTCCTACGTGGAGGACTGAATTTTGCTGCTGACACATCGAAGTTCATCTTCATGAATTCGTAGAAGAATTGGCTAGTATAAGCATTGAACACATAGTCATCTGTGCCATGTCCACGGTTTTTTGCCAGTGTTTGCACGTTTCTCTCTTCGTTTACTTTTGCATTATTCTCTATGAGAATGAATGGATTGCCCAGCAATATTCTCATGCTAGGATCCTCGAGACCTTCTATTAGAGGCATAGCTTTTTCTTTGAACCTTTGAAATCCAGCCTCTATTTCAATGATTTTTCTGTCGATTTCTGCTGTTGCCACAGTATCAGTCTTTTCTGTATTAGCTGCAGTGCCTGTCTTGAACACTAAGGCCTGAGGTGAACCGCTGTCCTGACTTGCTGCACCATTGTTGTGTACTAGGGTATTATCACCCGCTAAGGTAAGGCCGCCTATAACTACTAGAGCCAGCCTTATGAGAGTTTTTAAACTAAGACATGCAATCTCAGATTGGGGCATCTTAGCTGATCGTCCTACCTCTACATTTGATCCTAGTTTGGGACCTATTCCTAGCTCTGTTGAACTGCCTCTAGGCTTCCTGTTAGTCATGCTTATTTGTAAATAGTGCACAGTCTAACATGTTTTGCGCATCAGTCAATCCAGCGGTAAAGGTTCGAACATCAGCTAAGCACTCACCCCTCTGGAATTTGAAGACGCTTTTGGGTTCCCAAGGTAGCCCTATACATCATGGTATACAGGTTATAAAGCGTGTTAGCGGGGAAATAAAAAACCGCCCTACAATCGTAAGGCGGCTTCGACATTTTTAACTAGAGGACCAAAAGGGCCTCCTTCGCTTCGCTACGGGGCTGTTATGCTAGAACCCATGGCCAAGCAGCCATTGATCCGTGAAGCATTAGAATTGCGCTACCTAGGGCAATATTCTTGAGGAAATGGCTCATGTTTGCCATTTTGGCTCCTGCATCTTTGTCAGCCCAGAAGTTGTGAAAGATGAAAGCAGCAAGTAATAAAAATACAGCTAGTCCAAGAATGCTGTATTCCAAATAACGTCCTGTTATTAGTGAAACGCCGCCACCGAGTAACAATAATCCTGTGAGGACATTTACAAGACCTGCGAAAGGCAGTTTCTTGGAAGCGATCATTTGGACCATCATTTTAGATTTCATAAAATGCATTAGTCCCATCATCACGAAGTAGAGTCCCAGGATCCATTGACCGATCAGGGGTAGATTTTCCATAGCAAATGAGGTTAAGTGTTTGCGACATTGATTATAGCTTATGCCACGGAAAAAACTAAAACGATTTGCGGAGTTGGAGGGATTCGATAATGTTTTCTTTGATGATTCGTGGAGGGATTTTTTTGGTGGTGGGGAAGTGGTTTTGGAGTTGGCGTGTGCGGCGGGACAGTATTGTTTGGCTTTGGGGGAGAGGTTTCCGGAGAAAAATTTTATTGGTGTGGATGTGAAGAAGGAGCGTATTTGGAAAGGGGCCAAGAAGGCGGAGGGCATGAAAAATGTGGGATTTATTGCGAGGAGAATTGAGGATTTGGAAGAATATTTCAAAAAAGGAGAGGTGAGTGAGATTTGGATTACTCTTCCAGATCCTCATCCGAAACCTTGTAAATTTAAACAGAGGCTGACTTCTTCTAGGTTTTTGCCGATTTATAAACGGCTATTGAAAGCGGGTGGGGTAGTGCATTTAAAAACAGATAGTGAAGATTTGTTTAACTTTTCGGTAGAAAGTTTTGAGGAGGAAGGTTGGGAATGTGAGGAAATTATCAGAGATGTGTGGAAGGGTGGGGCCGAGGGTGTTTTGGCAGTGCAGACCTATTATGAATCTATGTATTTAAAAGAAGCACGGAAAATAAAATATGGTAAGTGGCGCCCCGAGAATCGGGGCGCCTGAACCTGCTCAGCGACGGGTGCATCTCATCGATGCCACCTGTTCGCAACTCTTTCGATCTGCGCGGCTCACACCACCGGCGGCAGTGGTACACATGTCCAACTCCCTCTCGAAGCAGAAGTCGTATGCCTCCTTAGGAACGGAGGATTGGAAAGGGTGGTGCATGATGGGCACAAGGGCCTTTTTCATCGCACTGCAGTGGTAGCAGGCGTTAATCAGCCACCGGTTGCACTTGTACAGCTCCTCGCCTTGCAGCGCGGAGCACTCGACTTCCTTGTCAACGCATATCGTGCAATCACGAATGATTGTATGTCCACACGAGGAAAGGAGAAGGGCCAGCACTATGGCTGCTGCGTATTTCATTCAAAACTCCAGATTCAATGAGCAGGTGTCAGAGGAATTCCGGCACCAGTAAAATTACGGTGAAGGAAAGTCCTATCCAACCGCTGGATTATATCATTTTTATTATTTTTGTCAATCAGGGTGCCTGATTTTTGGAATTGGTAGGACCCCGGCTGCAAGCAGCCGGGGTTAGTTGTAGGAAGGAAAGTAGAGGAGGGAATTGTGCCCGGCAAAGCCCCTTTGGGGGGGGTGGGCCTCCTTGCGGAGGTGAGCGAGAGAGACTTCTCGGGCGGAGGGAAGATTATTTTCTCAGGATGTGATCTTGAAGGTGGTCGGAGCCGGGGATGTCCAGCTTTGGCGCGATGTCACTCACGTTGGGGGCTCCGTCGCCGTCGTAGTCCAGGTGACCGTCATCGACTTGCTGGCCGATAAAGCTATATCGAGAACATGGGTTGTACTCCATACCCTTCTCTTGAGCGTCGGATAACCCGTCACCATCAGCGTCGTTTTCAGGGATGCGCATAAGCGGACTCCCTAGTTGCCCTTTGTCATCCACTAAAACCAACATGGCTCCGCAGTGCGCAACCGTGGCATTGACCTCGTTGGTGTAACTGATGTTGCAAGCGAGCTCCGTCAGCCCATTCTCCTCACACCAGTAAATATGGCGAAGGGCTTCATTCCATTGGGTGCGAAGCTTGACGGTCTCTAGGGTTGGAAGGGGGCCTTTGTACTGGACGTACTCGACAGGGGAAGAGGTGTGTACGACCCTGTTAGTTCCTTCCGGTGGTAACAGGTTGTGCCCAATGTGGACGCCCACACCACAAGCTATTATCGCGACTGCCACGTCTCGCCAGACTGAGATTTGCGTTTTCATTTCTGATGCTCCTTTTGAGGGATTCTTTTATCTAGAAAATTCTAAACAAAAGTAGTCCCTCAAATTTTCTACATTTCCTTTCAAATATCATCTTGGAAAAAACATTTCACTAGATACAAACTAGCTGGCACTCACGAAGAGGCCAATTCGCTCCAAGTGGCGTATTATTCCCTAATACAAGAGATTTGTCAAGAATGCACATTGAAAAGGCCCCTCGAGAATTGAGGGGCCGGTAGGTTGCAGGTAGCACGGCCACGAGATGTGGCGAGCTGTCTGACTGTGTTCTTTTAATCTCCTTGAATTTTAGTCGGGGATACGTACACCCCGAGCGATTGAATATTTAACGGTGTGTGTCGAACCGATTGGAAGCGACTCGTACTGCGCCCGATTCTTGGGCTCGTAGTCGTAATCGTCTTCGCCGTCCGTGAAAACCGTCTTGTAGATGGCTTTGCGACGAATGCGCTCCTTCTCCCCAGAGGCCAGACCTTGGTTGAGCTGCACTTGTTCATTGCTGAGCCAGTAAAGACCTTCGGTACCGTCGCCTTGGACTGCGGGGCTACGATTGTGCACCCACTTCCAGACATGCCATCTGTAGTACATTTCCTCTACAGAGACGTTGTTGTAGACCGGGACCTTGCGTGTACGCGGATCAGACCTGGTCTTGGGAGTGCAAACGCTGTTTCCGCCGGAGCAGGTTTTGAAACCGTTACCGTTTGGTGAGCAAGTGACCGGAGTAGTCGTACAATTCTGACCATCCGGAACCTGAACCGTGTAGTGCTCGGTACGGTAGTGCGAAAACACCTGCTTGTAGTGGTGGTGTCGCTTGCCGATCTCGCTGACATTAAAGGCACTAGGGGATTGATCCTCGTCGAAGCCTTCCTCACGGACCACTTGATAGCGGTCGACGTGTGAGATGTGAGTCCAGTGAGTGGACTTGACCTCAACGTCCTTGTCGACTTCATGGAAAAGGAACCACGCAAGTGCGACGAGGAATGCGATGATGCCCACGATGAAGAAAGTACGAAAGTTGATGGCGCGCTGGTAGCTGGGCTCCTCAAAATCGTGACGGATGGGCGATATGAAGTTGCGAACATTTGCCTCTGCGGCATATGCATCTCGGCGATAGCCACCGCAGTTGTCGCAGTTGCCGTCATCGTTGCGCTGGTTGCCGCCGCAGAACTTGCAGCTCCAGTCGGGACCGGCAAGTGCCTGTTTTAACAGTGCGACATTACGGATCGCGACCTCATCGGCGGCGTTCATGTCGTACCAGTTACGATGGTTGAGTGGATGTCCGCAGCCGGTGCAGTGTTTGTAACGTCCGAGGTTTCCTTTTCTCTGGCAGTGGGTACAGTCCCACAGCATCTCGACTTGGTAAGTTAGCATGTGAGTCCTCCCGCTTTTTCAAATTCAAAGAAATTTCAAAGATCGTGCCTGCTACCGAATGGCGCAGACCACCTCATAAACGAATAGCACCTTACTAAGGTGCCTATTCATCAAAATGAAGAGTGTCTGAGTATAAGCTCAAACACCCTTTCTGTCAATGCTCTAACCTTCTATAATCAAAGGTACAATCAGAGGTTTTCGCTGCAAGCGGTCGTATGCGAAGCGGTCGATTGATTGTTTGATATAGCGTTTCATGCTGTGACGATCGGCTTTGTGATCCTTTTTCATTAATTTATTGTAGGCGTCTACTGCAACCTGAGAGACCTCTTTGGTAATTTGGTCTAACTCGTGCATATAGATGAAGCCTCGTGAAATTATGTCGGGATTTCTTGTGATCTTGCGAGTCTTTTTATCCACATAAACCAAGACTGTGATACATCCGTTTTGGGACATCACTTCGCGATCAACAATTACGTTGGAATCAACTGTGCCTTCACCATGTCCATCGATCAAAACATATTTTGTTTCGACAGTTTCTTTGGCGACTACAAGTTTTTCACCCTTTTCAACAACTAATATTTTGCCGTTTTCCAAGAGAATCGTGTGGTTTGCGGGAATTCCACATTCACGCGCAGCCAAGTCACCAAGTCCCTGACGCATGTAATATTCGCCGTGAATTGGGATAAGGTATTTAGGTTTCATGTAGTTGATCATACGAGCAAGCTCTTCTTGTTTACCGTGGCCGGAAGTATGCACGTCCATAATTTGGTTGTGAATTACATTGGCACCGATTTTGCATAGAGAGTTGATCACACGATAAATCGCTCTTTCATTTCCAACAATCGGGCTGGAAGAGAAAATAATTGTGTCACCTTTGGTCACTCTCACATGGGAATGTTCTCCCCTCGCAATACGAGTAAGGGCGGACATTGGTTCACCTTGAGAACCGGTTGTGAGTAGTAGGGTTTGTTTTGCAGGAGTAGATTTTTCGTCGTACTTTCTAATATCAGCGATACATCCTTTTGGAATGTAAAGGTATCCGAGTTTAGTAGCGTTTTCGATATTGTTTTGCATTGAACGACCAGAAACGTAGATCTTGCGACCATGTTTGTGGGCAGCATCAATTACTTGTTGGATACGTCCGATTTGACTCGAAAATGAGGCTAGAATCACGCGACCGTCAGCTTGGCCAACAGCCTGATCCAGAGCTTCACCAACTTCTTTTTCAGAAATAGTGTGTCCAGGTTTCGTCGAATTAGTAGATTCGCAAAGCAGTGCAAGTACACCCTCTTTGCCAACCTGTTCCATCTTATCCACCTCTGCCGGTTTCATATTACGAGCAGGTGTTTCATCGAATTTAAAATCTCCAGTGTGAACAATACGGCCGACTGGAGTGTCAATTACGATAGAAACACAATCTGGAATAGAGTG
>JAESSS010000044.1 GCA_016763975.1 Candidatus Altimarinota bacterium | reverse complement strand
TTGAGGGATAAAGTTTTGTATATTTTGCGTGGTACCAAGAAACCGATGCATTTCGGTGATATTGCCGCTCAAATTGAAAGTGCGACTTTTGATAAACGTCCTGTGAATTTGCAGGCCGTACATAACGAATTGATCCGTCATGCGCAGTTTATTCTGATTGGACGTGGTATTTATGCTTTAGAGGAATGGGGTTACGAGAAGGGCACTGTGGCCGAAGTGGTTGAAAAATTACTAAAAGAAAATAAGGAATTGGATCTTGATGAAATTGTCGATGCTGTTTTGAAAAAGCGACAAGTCAAAAGAATTACAATTGTTTTGGCGTTGAAGAACAATACTAAGTTTGAACGTATCGGTAGAAGAAGATACAAACTTAAATCTTAACGAAAGTTTCTTTATTTTTCTCGTAGTCGGCTTTCAGAGCTGCTTGTTTCGATTTCACTGATTCGATCGCTAACTTGCGGCTTTGAGTGAAGAATTTATTTTCTGCTTTTTCCAGTATTTTTAAGACCAATTCGTCTTTGTGATTAACGTCTAATATTTCTAACGCAACTTTTATGGCTTCTTCGTATTTCTTCAGTTGCATCAGTGTTACGAGGTATTTGCTTGAACGATAAACGAATTCTTTTTTATTATCGATTTGTGAGCCATGTAGGCGGAAGTTGATGGTTTTTTCTAATTCGACTACTTCTGGATTTGTAGGGTCGATTTTTTGTAGTTGAGATATTAGATTTTGGATGTCGTCGAATTTGTCTGAATAGATTAGGTCTTTTTTTAATTCGAGTTTCTTTTTTATGATCTTGTCCCGATATTCTTTTGTTAAAGATAGTACGTTTTGGTTGCCGGGACTGTTTTTTTCTAAGTTAAATAGTTCGAATAGTAATTTGTCTTCGTCTTCTGCGAGAAGTTTGTCGTAGGATGCTCGTTTTTCTACTTTAAATTTTTCTGCTATTTCTTTGCTGTAATCTTGGTACTGAGCTTGAGTTTTGCTGTAAAACTTAATTAGTGTTGGGTTGTTTGGGGCGATGGAAAAAAGTTTTTTTAGTATCACGAGAGCTTCGGAATACTTGTTTTCTTTTATGAGTGGTTTTACTTCTTTGATTTTTTGTTCGACAAGTTTGTTGTTTTCTTTAGCTGCTCCTTCTTTTACTTCTTGGATTAATGCTAAAAATTCTTTGTCGTCCGGATGTTTTGTGACGAGTTCTTGGGCACTTTCAAAAGCTTCTTTAAATTTCTTCTCGGACATGAGAAGTCGGATGCGTTGTTTTAGCTGGAGGATGTATGGACTGTCAGTCATTTTTGTTTTTTGTTGCCTATATTATAGCAAAAATGCACTTTTATCGCTAGTCGCTCAGGCTTTTCAGTTGTTCTGTTAGTTTGGCTATTGTGGATTTTGCTTCTTCTAATTTCTTTTGTTCTCCTTCGATTACTTCTTTGGGGGCGTTGTCGGTGAAACCTTTGTTTGAGAGTTTGCCTTCTATGCCTTTGATGAATTTTTCTTTGTTTTCTATTTCTTTTTGAATTCGAACTTTTTCTTTTGCCGGATCGATCATGTCGCTGAGTGGGAGGTAGATTTCGACTTGATCAATGAAGATGGCTTTTGCTTTTTCCAATTTTTCGCCTTTTTCTGAAATCGTTAATTCTCCAATACGTGCCAATCTTGAGATTGAATCTTTGTTTTTTTGAATTGTTTCTGTGAATTTGCCGGCGTAGATGGTGGCGTTAATCTTTTTTGCCGGTTCAACTCCTGATTCTGATCTGGCTGATCTTATTTCACCGATAAGTTCTTGTATCAGTTTCATTTCTTGGGATTCTTGCTCAAAAGTTAGTGATTTGTCGTATTGTGGCCATTCTTCGTTGATAAGCATTGTTTCACTATTGATATAGCTCCAGAGTTGCTCAGTAACGAATGGTACGAATGGGTGTATCAGTTTTAGGATTGTTTTGAGAACGTGTAATAGCACTGCAGGGTTTTTGAGTTCGCCTTTTGAGATTTCTAAATACCAATCACAATATTGATTCCAAATAAATTCGTATATTTTGTTTCCTGCGTCAGAGAAACGGAATTTTTCGAGGTCTTGGTCTACTTCTGTGATGAGATTTTGCAATTCTGTTAAAACCCATTTATCAGCATGACTTTTGATCATGTCTGGGGTGAATTCTTTTTTCAAATCTTCTTCATCGATGTTCATTAGGGCGAAGCGGGAAGCGTTCCATATTTTGTTGATGAAATTTCTGTAGCCGGCGATTTTTTCTTCGAAAAGTGACATGTCATTTCCGGGTGTTGATCCGATGACAAGGGAAAGGCGTAATGCGTCGGTGCCGTATTTGTCGATCATGTCGAGTGGGTCGATGCAGGTTTCCGGTCGGGATTTCGACATTTTTTTGCCGTGACGATCGCGGATGAGACCATGAAGATAGACGTTTTTGAATGGGATGCATTTTTCTTCAGGTAGGCCGTCGTGACGCAGGCAGTAGGTTGAAGCTAGAATCATGCGTGCAACCCAGAAGAATAGGATGTCGTATCCAGTTTCTAATACTTCGGTTGGGTGGAAATATTCGAGTTTTTCTGTGTGTTCCGGCCATCCCAAAGTGGAAAATGTCCAAAGTGAGGCTGAGAACCATGTGTCTAGTGTGTCGGGATCTTGGATCCAGTAGTCCCCTTCCGGTTTTTCTTCGCTAAATTTCGCTTCTCCATCAATTTTTAGAATGTTTAGGATTAGCGATGTGCGGTCTTTTTTCTCGTGAAATTTTTCGTATTGTTCCTTTGTAACCTTGTACCACATTGGAATTTGATGTCCCCACCATATTTGGCGTGAGATACACCAATCTCTTAGGTTGTCGATCCAGTGAAAGTAGGTTTTTTCAAAACGTGATGGCACGATGTTGATCATTTTGCTTTTGACCACGTCTTGCATTACTTCTTTGATACTCATTTTTTTGCCTTTCCAGTCGATTGCCTTTTTGTTTACGTCGATGAACCATTGTTTCATTACTTGTGGTTCGATTATTCCTTTTCCACGGTAACTTACTGAGATGTTGTGGATGTATTCGTGGTCAATTTTTACTACTAATCCTTTTTTCTCTAATTTTTCTACGATTTTGTCGCGTGCTTCAGAAATATGCATTCCTCCGAATTCTTCTGATACTTTTTCACGTATTTTTCCGTCGAAATCGATGATTTGTTCTATTTCGAGATCGTATTTTTGTGCTAATTCAAAATCCACCAAGCTGTGTGCCGGTGTGATGGTCATTGCTCCGGTTCCTAATTTCATGTCTACACATTCATCTGCAATTACTTTGGCTTTGATTGGGCCGTCGATCCATTCCATTTCGAATTCTTTGCCGATTATATCTTTGTAACGATCGTCTTCAGGGTGAACGACGATTACTTTGTCGAGAAATTTGGTTTCTGGACGGGCTGTACCGATCACCACTGGTCCGTATTGAAAATAATAAAATTTGGATTTTTCTTCTTCGTATTCGATTTCGTCGTCGGCAACCGTTGTTTGCATTTTTGGATCCCAATTCACGATTCGTCCACCGTGATAAATTAAATCGTCTTCAAACATGTATTTGAAGAATGTTTTTACCGCTAGGTTTAGATCTTCGTCTAAAGTGTATTTTTCGCTTTCCCAATCACAACTAGCACCCATTTTTCGGATTTGGTTGCGGATGGTGTCTTTGGAATCTTCTACGAAAGTGCGGATTTCTTCTAAAAGTTTTTCTCGTCCTAGCTCTTCACGAGGTTTTTCGATTCCTTGTTCTTGCAGTTTTTTCTCGACTACTGATTGTGTAGCGATAGCTGCGTGATCAGTTCCTGGAATCCAAAGTGCTGATTTGCCCTGCATTCTGGCGCGACGAATCATAATATCTTCCAAAGCGACCATTACTGCATGACCGAGGTGTAATGTTCCGGTGGCATTTGGAGGCGGCATGGAGATCACATATGGCTCTTTTTTGGGGTCGATACTTGCCTTGAATGAGCCGGATTCCTCCCATTTCTTGTAAATATCGTTTTCGTATTTTTTTGCCTCGTAGGCTTTTTCTATTTCAAAATTCATGATCGGATTTTACCTTGCTTATTTATTTGTGACAACTAGAATTGGCCTCATTGACAGTGTTTTTGGCATGATATATACTAAAGAGAGCTTTTAATTAGTCTTTATGGCAGTTGGTCCAGGGAAAAATATAGAAAGTGGTCCGGAGATTAAATCGACTCCGAAACACAAGGTAAACCCTGATTCTAGGGAAGTTCGCGATGCTGCGGAAGGTTTTTCTGGAGCTGTTGAATCTATGTCAGGGGTGGAAGATGCGGAATCTGCTGAGTCGATGGGTAATGTTTCTGAAAATGCTAATGAAGGACGTGAAAGAAAGGGTGATGCTGTAAAAGGCGGCAAAGCTAAAAAGGATGCAAAAGCAGTGGTAGCTCAAATTAAGTCGGGTTTATTGAAAAATATTCCTTCTGAGACTTTGATGAAGAAGGCTATAGAAAAGGAAATTCGTAAAGAAATTGATTATCTTCATTCCAAAGCGATGAAAATGGTGAGAAGTCCTCGCAGTACTAATTATTTTGAGTTGAATAATACTTTGAAGAAAATTCGTGAATTAAAAAGAATTTTGTCAAAACTTTTAAAAGCTTCTATCGAAAAGGTAAAAACTCTTTGGTTGCGTTATGTACATGGGATTATGTAGTATCGGGCTGATGCAAAATACTGAATTAATTCTTCGGATAAATGAGTTGAAGCGCGAAAAAAATGCGGTGATTCTTGTTCATAATTATCAGAGACCAGAAATTTACGAGGTTGCTGATTTTATTGGTGATTCTTTGGGGCTTTGTGAGCGTGCTCGCGATAGTGATGCGGACATTATAGTTTTTTGCGGAGTTTATTTTATGGCGGAGTCTGCAGCGATCTTGAATCCTGATAAAAAAGTGATAGTGCCCTTTTCTGACGCGGGTTGTGCGATGGCTGATATGGTGCAGGTTGAAAAATTGATTCAATTTAAGAAGAAACACAAGGATGCAGCTGTGGTTTGTTATGTGAATTCTACTGCAGAGGTAAAGGCTTTGTGTGACATTTGCTGTACATCTTCAAATGCTGTTGCTGTGGTGAGATCTTTGAAGGAGAAAAAGGTGATTTTTGTGCCTGACAAGAATTTGGCAGCATATATACAGGACAAAGTTCCGGAAAAGGAAATTATTCCTTGGCAGGGTTATTGCCCAATTCATCATGTGGTGGATGCCAAATATGTGGAGGAGATTCGCCGTGATAATCCAAATGCAAAAATTATTGCCCATCCTGAGTCTAAACCGGAAGTTCTGGCCTTGGCTGATTATGTAACCAGTACTTCTGGCATGATCGATGTGGCGCGTGAGGATGATTGTGACGAGTTTTTTGTTTTGACTGAATGTGGGATGACTGAGAGGTTGAAACGCGAGGTGCCTGGGAAAAAATTCAAAGGTTTGTGTAATATGTGTTTTGATATGAAAAAGAATGATTTGGCTTCTGTGTTGAGATGTTTGGAGACTGAAAAAGATCGTGTGAGGGTCGAAAGGGCTACAGCTAGACGTGCACTGCTTGCATTTGATAGAATGTTTGCCTTAAAGTAATTTTATGAACTTAGAGTTACCTGTTACGTTATATAGATGTTTGCGATCAGAACGGACCGTTCATGGTTCATATGGTCTTGATTCACATCAGTACGATGAGTGTGCTGATATTATTGCGCGAAATCCCGATGTACAATTTGTCCCTGGGCTTTCAGGGGTGGAGGTTGATCATAAGGTGTATATGAATACCAACTGGGAGGCTAATGGTACTGACTTTTGCGGAACGTATATTGATCTATATAGAGGGGATATGGGCTATATTTTGGTGAGTGTGCGACTTGGCTTGATTGAGGTTGTGGGATCTGAGTTCCTTGAGGATGGTCCGCGGTTTTATCCTGGTCCTGATTCAGATAGGGATTGGTATGTTGCTGGAGAGGATGCTGTCATTAGGGTTCGTATTGAAAGGGTTGTGAATCCTGGTGCAAATCTCTGATTAACCTGTTACCCTAGCCATATGAACAGAAAATCACTAAGAGAGTTTTCACATCGAGCTGGTCAGTTCCTGACTTTGGCCAATTCTACTTATAAACAATGGGTGTTTCGTTATACTTTTTTGGAATTGGAGAAGGATCTTGGTTTGTTGGGTGATATTACGACTGCGGCGGTTTTTCCTGGGAAACAAATGGTTCGCGGCAAGATTGTGGCGCGTGAAAGTGGGATTTTGTGTGGAATTGAGGAAATTCGTTATTTTTTAGTTGAGAGTGATGCTGCTTTTAAGCCGAGAGTTGGTGAGTTTAAAGTAGATTTCAAATTCAAGGATGGTGATTTGCTTAGTGCTGGAGATGTAGTGATGGAAATTGAGGCCGAGGTTCATGATCTTTTGGCTGTGGAGAGGGTTGTACTGAATTTATTGAGTAGAATGAGTGGAGTGGCTAGTTTTACGCGTTCTGTTGCTGAGAAGGCCGGGGATGTGATGGTGGCGGCTACTCGCAAGACTTTGTGGGGATGGTTGGACAAAAAAGCTGTTTTGATTGGGGGAGGTGGTACTCATCGCATGAATTTGGCTGATTCAGTTATTGTAAAGGATACCCATTTGGATAATGTTGGGCGTGATTTCACTTTGGTAATGGGGAGATTGTTGGATGCTGAGTTGGATTGTAGATTTGTGGAAATCGAAGTTGAGTCTGTTGATGAGGTTAGGAGGTGTGTTGAAGCTTTTGAGCGTGCCTTTGAACTTGGTTTGAAGTCTGTGGGAGTGGTAATGATGGATAATATGTCCCCTGCTGAAATTGCTGATGCTATGGCTCGGGTTAATAGTGAAAAGATTTTGTTTGAGGCTTCTGGAGGCATTACTGAAAAAAACGTAGCTGACTATGCCGCGACCGGTGTGGATATTGTTTCAATGGGTTGTTTGACTGGAGGTGTGAAAGGTATGGATTTTGGCATGAAGGTTGGGTGAAGTAGGGATTTTTACACCCGTGAATAACTTATGATTCCATAACTTCCTCTCTCATGGAAAACTCCACTCCGTTTTTTTCTAAATATTTTTTTACCTTTTCAATATTAACACTTGGAACAATCAAATTATTTTCGGTCGAACCAAATTTAGAGGAAGAAACCAAATCGCTATTTACTAGACCTAAAAAAATGCCTGCGTCAGTATCTAATGAAAAGCTGAAATTGGCGGACTTCCACAATGAGATGTCTCGTGAGGCTTTTTGATCAAGCCCCGGTGATTCTTCAAGTCTTTCTCTCCTACGTCTATTAAGTTCCTCTTCAACTGTTTCTACACTTTTACCTTCTGCTGTTATTGGTGAAGGAGTTGGGAGTTCCTGCTCTGAGTTGGGAAGGGTATCACACATGTTTGTAGCAACTATTGGTTTTATATTAGCATCTACTCCTGCCTGCCTTAGTTTTGCTCGTACTTGTTCAGTATATTCACTACTTACAGTAAGAAGTACTTTCCCGCCATGCCGGGATAAGCCTAATATGCTCGTACCATTAAAAGCAGGCAAAATATCTTCAACGTTTGTATCTCCTGGTACAGCTATTTGTCCTAAATCTGTATTCGATTCCATATTCTTTTATTAATGATAGTTCTTACAGTAGCAAAACCGCTGTATAAAGCAAAATGGGATAAGTCTTTCGATAGAAATACTTATCACTTTTTTCGCTGTTTCAATGGTGGGCGAGGAGGGACTTGAACCCTCACGGCTTGCGCCACTAGTTCCTAAGACTAGCGTGTCTACCAATTCCACCACTCGCCCGTGTTTGAATCGTCACTAATTTACTGCTTGTTTATTAAAAGACAAGTTGTTTTTTTTACTCGGTATATTGTCTATTAGAGAATATATTTGACATGTTGGCATTTTGGATGTAGTTTTCTTTCCAATGTCTTTAAGTGCGTAATAATACAATTTTGCAATTATATCAAATATATTGCTTGACATGTGATAGCGAAACGCATATCTTGGGAGTCCAAAAGATCTAGAAACTAATTTTTGACCATTATGAGCACTGCAGTAAACCAAGTTGATATAAATCTCACAGAGGTTGTTGAGGAGATGTTTATGGTGCTTACGAATAAAGAAAAGGACGTAATTGTGAAGAGATTTAGCCTTGATAACAAACCTAGACGTACTTTAGAAAGTATCGGTCAGCACTTTTCAGTGACTAGAGAACGTATTCGTCAAATCGAAAAGATCGCTCTTGGTAAATTGCGTCGTACTGTTCAAACTACTCGTTTGAGTCTTGTTAATGAGATTTCTCATAAAGTTCTTGAGGAACATGGTGGTGTGATTTTGGAGACTTCATTGGTTGCTGAGATTTTGAACGCGATTGGATCTGAAGAAGGTGTTGATGCTCAAATTATCAGATTGGCACTTAATATTGATCCAACTGTAGCTAAGGCTGAAAAGACTAATCTTTACAACCCATTCTGGAGATTAAAAGAACTTGAAATTGATTTGGTTTCTGATGTAATTACTGCGGGAATTAAGATTTTGAAAAAAGGAACTGATGTAATGAGTGATCCTAAACTTGTTGTACAGGTTAGGAAATCACTAGGTGATAAACTTGCGAATATTGCGGATGCAATGATTATTTCTTCAATGCATGTTGATAAACGTCTAAAAGTTACTGAAACAGGATTTGGTTTGATGACTTGGAGACATATTAATCCAAGATCTATCCGAGATAAGGCTTATATTGTTTTGAAACGTGAAGGTAAACCTCTTCACTTCGTAGAAATTGCTAATAAGATTTCAGAAGCTGGTTTTGATAAAAAAGTTGTTACTACTCAAGCGGTTCACAATGAATTGATTCGTTATGATCAATTTGTGTTGGTGGGACGTGGTCTTTATGCTTTGAAAGAATTCGGTTATATGGAAGGCACTGTTGCTGAAATTATCGAAGGACTTTTGGCTAAAAATAGTCCAATGACTAAACAGGAAATTATCGAAGGTGTACTGAAACAAAGACATGTTAAGAAAGGTACAATTTCTTTGAATCTTCAAAAAAACGCTCAGTTCGTAAGAGTTGGTCGTGCTGTTTATAAGCTAGACAAGAAAAAAGCTTAATGCTTGATAACGATATTCATACCGGTACTCCGGAACAGGCCCTTCAGGATTTGAGGGATGTTGGAGGTATAGAGCCTTTTACTCCGAGAGCAGTTTTGCTAAGGTTGAGGATTTTGCGAAAAAGGCTTGTAACTATATTGCCTGGCTTGATTAAATAGATTAAGATGCTGCTGCATTAATCTATGTTCATGTCTGATTGTGTTTTTTGTAAAATTATTGCAGGTGAGTTGCCGGCGGATGTATCCTTTGAGGATGACAAAGTTGTTGTTTTTGCGAGTATTGATCCGAAGGCCAAGACTCATTTGTTGATTGTGCCGCGCAAACATATTCGAACTATTGCGGAGATGGAGGAGGGAGATGAGATTTTGGTGGGACATATGGTTAAGATTGGTAAAGAAGTTGCCGCGAAATTGGGTTTGAAGGGTTATAAATTAAATTTTAATGTGGGTGAGGGTGGAGGTCAGGAAGTTTTTCATATTCATTTACACCTATTATCTTAAATGTCTTTTGTAAATTTACATTCGCATTCGCACTTTAGTCTTTTGGACGGATTTGGTAGTCCAGAGGCAATGATCAAACGTGCAAAGGAGTTGGGTTATCCGGCGCAGGCTTTGACGGATCATGGAGTGACTTATGGTTTGATTGATTTGTATAAGGCAGGGCAGAAGCACGGTGTGAAGCCTATTCTGGGATGTGAGTTTTATGTTTCTAAGCGCACGATGGATGACAAGGAGGCAAAGATTGATGTGAAGCCTTATCATCTTACTGTTTTGGCCAAGAATAATGCCGGATATAAGAATATTTTAAAGATGACTTCGGAAGCTCATTTGAGGGGTTTTTATTATAAGCCGCGTATTGATTATGATTTGTTGGAGAAACATTGTGAGGGATTGGTGATTTTGAGTGGTTGTATGTCTGCGCATTTGCCTCGTGCAATTTTGTCAGAGAATGAGGAGGAAATTCATGGAACAATTAAGCGTTTTATTAAGATGATTGGCAAAGAAAATTATTTTCTTGAAATGCAGCACAATCCTTATATGGAGGTGCAAGATATTATAAATTCCAGATTAAAGAAGTTGGCCAAAGAGTACGATTTGCAGTTGGTTGTGACGTGTGATTCTCATTATCCGTGTTTGGCGGACAAGGATGTGCATGATGTTTTGCTTTGTATTCAAACTGGCAAAACTGTTAGTGATGAAAATCGTATGCGTTATGATGGTGATTACTCTATTCGTGATGTTGAGGAGTTGAGGAATGCTTTTCCTGATTGTCCTGAGGCGATTTCTAATACTTTGAAGATTGCGGAGATGTGTAATGTGGATTTTAATTTTGGTATTAATTTGATTCCAAGTTTTGAGACTCCTAATGGTGAGCCGTCTGAAGTTTATTTGAGGAAATTGTGTGAAGATGGTTTGAAAGTGCGGTTTGATGGTGGGGATTTACCGGAAGGTTATATGGATCGTTTGAATTATGAACTTAAAATGGTTCATGATATGGGTTTTGATACTTACTTTTTGATTGTTTCTGATTTTGTACGTTTTGCGAAAAAGCAGGAGATTGTTGTTGGGCCGGGACGTGGTTCTGCTGCAGGTTCTATTATTTCCTGGGCTTTGGATATTACTGATGTGGATCCTTTGAAATATGGTTTATTTTTCGAGAGGTTTTTGAATCCTGAAAGAATATCAATGCCCGATATTGATATCGATTTTTCTGATACAAGACGTAGTGAGGTTTTGGATTATGTAGTTGAGAAATATGGCCGGGACAAAGTTGCGCAAATCATCACTTACGGAAAGATGGCTCCTAAGGCTGCGATCCGTGATGCTGGACGTGCACTCGGTTATCCGTACGCAGAGGTTGATGTGCTGTCAAAAGCGGTTCCTCCTGCGGTTCTGGGCAAGTATGCGCCTTTGATTGAGAGTATTGTGGATGATCCTCAGCTTAGTAAGATTTATCGTACTGATTCGAGGGCTAGGACTTTGCTTGATTTTGCTAAGCGCTTGGAGGGTACTGTGAGACATGTGGGAACTCATGCTTGTGCTGTGGTAATTTCTGAGAAGCCTCTGACTGAATATACGGCTTTGCAATATGGAGCTGGTGGAGGTGGTGAAATAGTTACTCAGTATGATGCGGGACCTTTGGAAGCCTTGGGTTTGTTAAAAATGGATTTCTTGGGTTTGAGAAATCTAACTATTATTGAAACTACGACCAAAATTGTTGAGAGAACGCGCAAGGTGAATATTGATATCTTGAAGTTGCCTTTGGATGACAAGAAGACTTTTAAATTGCTGCAAAAAGGGCAGACTACCGGTGTGTTCCAGTTGGAGTCAGGTGGAATGCGTAGGTATTTGAAAGAGTTGAAGCCCAATGAGTTTAACGACATTGTGGCAATGGGTGCGTTGTATCGTCCTGGGCCGATGGAATGGATTCCTACTTATATTAAAGGGAAACATAATCCGAAGAAGGTTAAATATTTGCATGATTCCTTTAAGACAATTTTGTCGGAAACTTATGGAGTTGCGGTTTATCAGGAGCAAATTTTGCAACTGGCTAGGGATTTTGCCGGATTCACTTTGGGTGAAGCTGATATTTTGAGAAAGGCTGTGGGTAAGAAAATTCCTGCACTTTTGGTTGAGCAACGAGAGAAGTTTGTGGCGGGTGCGATTAAAAATGGACATAAAAGTAAATTTGCTAAAGAGGTTTTTGCCAAAGTGGTTGAACCTTTTGCGGGTTATGGTTTCAACAAGGCCCATGCGGTTTGTTATGGATTGATTGCTTATCAGACTGCTTATTTGAAGGCCAACTTCCCTATCGAATTCATGACTGCTCTCTTGTGTAGTGATGCTAGTAATACTGAGCGTGTTGTTTTGGAAATTAAGGAATGTGTGGAGATGGGATTTGAGGTTCTGCCTACTTCGGTTAATGAATCTTTTGCGCATTTTACTGTTGTTGATGAAAAACGGATTCGTTTCGGACTTTTGGCGGTTAAGGGGGTTGGTGAAGGACCGATTAGAGAGATTATTGCAGTGAGGGATGCTGGTGGAGCTTTCAAAACTTTGGAAGATTTTGCTAAGAGGGTTCCTGCGAAAATTTTAAATAAGAAATTGATTCAGGCGCTGGCTTATAGTGGAGCTTTGGATGAATTTGGAGATAGAAATCAGATTGCTGAGAGTTATTCTATGATTTCAAAATATGCAAAAGACACTCAGGATTCTGGAAGTGATGGTCAGGCTTCGATTTTTGGTTTGATGGATGAATCTGAGGAATCTTCTTTTGATTTCAGGTTGATTGATGCGCCAAAGGCGACTGATATGCAAAAGTTAAAATGGGAAAAGGCTTATTTGGGACTATATGTTTCGGGGCATCCATTGGGTGGCCTGCAGCGTTATATTGCTAGAAAAGTTACATTGATGGAGACTCTTACTTTGAAAAATTTGGGTAAAACCGTCAAAGTTCTTGGTTTAATCTCTGAAGTAAGGAAAATTATGACCAAGGCCGGTAAATATATGGTCGTGTTTACGATTGAAGATACTGGGGCCAAGGTGAACTGTGTAATGTTTCCGCGAATTTTTGAACGTTATGGGGATGCAATTGTGGAGGATTCCGTTGTTGTTTTTGGTGGAAAATTGGATGATCGTCAGGGTGAATGCCAACTAGTTATTGATACAGCTAAAATGATTTCATTGAGGGTAATGATTGAAAATGCAAAAGAGAGTCAGATGTTTCTTGAAGACGAAACCTCCAATGTCACAGTGAGACGCTTGGATGATATTTTGGCTGATCTGAAGGAAGAAGAAGGTTTTGATGATGCTAATGGTCCATTTTTGATTGAAGTACCGGAGACTGTTTTGGCTGAGAATATGAAGAAATTGAAGGAGCTGTTGATGCAAAATCGTGGTGATACTCCGACTGAGCTTTATTTGCTTAGTGCAAAAAAGAAAATTAAACTTCCTTTTGGCGTAAAACTTTCAGATAAATTGAAAACTGATATAGGGAAGCTCTTGGCTTAGCTTATTTACTTTCGGGGCTAATTTTGCTATAATTTCGTGATATTTAAAAAAATATATGACGGAATTAGTTGGGCCTCCAATTGAAGCGATGGGTTCTGATCCGGATAAGTCGGATGGTCTTTTGGCTAAGCCGCTTTCTGATGAAATGGCGAAGACTGGATTTGGTCATATTTTAAAAGGTGCTCATAAACGAAAAAGAAAGAGTAAGAAAATTAAGAAGTCTTCGGAGGGTGAAGTTCCTGCTAATGATTCAATCGATATTGCTGCTGAAAAGTTGGCTAATGCTTCTACTAAAGTGGAGGTTTTGCCAAGTAATGAGGGTGAATTGGTGAAAATTCACTTGGATCCAAGCAAAATGAATAGAGGAGATTTGGGGAAGATTTTTCCGCAAACTATGTTGAGAGCTAGTGTGATTAAGGATATTCCTAGTGGAGGTGTGGAAATCAGCGATTCGAGGACTATTTTTCGTCATGTTGTTGGTGGTCGTGTTTTATTTTTAATTCCGGGTCCCAATGGTGAACCAATCGAGTATGAGTTGCCGAAGAATGGTACTTTGCTTATTGATATTCCTCCTAGATATCAGGACGGCAAGGGGCCGAAGGAGGTTTTGGCTTTGCTGAAAACTAAACTTGTAAAGGGTACTCATGGCCAGATTGTTGATCATGGTACAAATGTTGCGATGGGATTATTGAAGCCTAAAGCTCCAGGTATAGCTCCAATACCAACTCCTCGTTCAGGTGGACCTGGTTCTGTGCCTAATATTGCTCCAATACCAACTCCTTTGGCTTCTACGAAATATCCTTCTTCTTCTCCGAGTTTTGCTCCCCTGCCTAATCCTTTTAGTGTTGGGAGTTTGCCAGAGGTCGTGAAGGGAGATTTAAAGATTAGCGAAAAGGTTATTCCTGCGAATGAGTCCCCCACTGGAATGAAACTTTATATTTCGCATAGCGAAACCTTAAAAGATAAAAAGCCTGTAAGGATTGTTACTGTTTTACCTGGTGATGGAAATTATATAAAAAGTACTTCGCGAGTTGGAGGCACTGTTCAAAGCAATGTGGAGAAAATGCGTCGTGCTGGTGAAAATGTCGTACTGGTTATTCCTGAGCCGAAGCGGGGTACGAAGGCTAATCGTTGGGATTATTTCCATGATAAAACTGGTGGCAAGTCTACATTTGATAAATTAGCTACTAGTCTCAAGGATGTATATGGTGATTCAGAGCTTAGCTTGATTGCCTATAGTGGAGGTTATCGGGCTGTGCGTTCAATACTGCAGAGTGCTGAAGACCCTAAAATGATTTCGCATATTTCCTTAA
Source organism: Candidatus Altimarinota bacterium (assembly GCA_016763975.1). Lineage (GTDB taxonomy): Bacteria > Patescibacteriota > Gracilibacteria > UBA1369 > LOWO2-01-FULL-3 > NORP293. Next base: position 8,861 of record JAESSS010000044.1, on the reverse strand, counting down.
TGGATTCTAGTTATACTAAGAAGAAATTTGCTTCGACGCTTGCAAGTTGGGTGGCGGCTGGAGGAAAACTTTTCTCCAGAGTTAGTAATTCTAAGGATGGTCATGGCAGAGATACTGCTCGTGGCCACGGAAGTTTTGTGAAACAGCTTGCTAAACATGATAATGTGCTTGGTAGTGTGGATTTTCAACAAATGAGAACTGGTTATGGTGGTACCGTAAAAGGTAATATGCTGAATGCTCTGGCTTTCTCATCCGGGATGTCTGGTGCGGATGTTGTCTCCAAAGCTAATCGGCCTAGAGTTGCTGTTGAAATGACACCGAATAAACAGGTTGATGCTCTTTTTAGTACTACACTTTTATCTTATCTAAGTTGTGCTCCGAAGAAAAATATGCGCAAAGGTAAGTGTAATTATTACTCTAGGGACATGATGAATTACATTTATACTAAGGTTTTGTCTATGTCTAAACCGATTTTTGAAAATGTTGACGGTCGAGGTAGTAATTATATTGCCAACGCACCGATGGCGTCACGTTCTACTGCTGATGTGCGTGGTGTGCGTGTGAGGAGTCTTACTGAGGGGCATTTTGCCAATTTCAGGCCGGGACAGGTGATTCATATGAATGCTGCTAATAAGTTTCAGGGGCAGAATGCAGCAACTCCTGGTACATCACATAAACTTTCTGCGAGTAATAAATTTCAGAGAACTACCAAAGGTGAACCTTGGAGGCACTGGGTTACTGTAGTTAGTACTTCTCCATTAAGATTTACTGATAATAGGATGAGGTTGTACGATTTGGGGGACTTTAAGCAGAGATATGGTGGCCGAGATCGCATAATGGTTAATGTTTATGATCCTCTGGCTGGGGTCAGGCAAAATATGGTTGCTTCTAATGGTCAGTTGAATTTTAACGGAAGGCGCTTAGCGTAGCTTCTTTTTATGTTGATTCTTCGATCGTTCTTCACTAAAATTTAGAACGATTTTTTAATTTTGAAATATGTACAGAACGCATACTTGTAACGACCTGAGAGCGTCTGATGTAGGCAGCGAAGTTACCTTGTCAGGCTGGGTTCATAGACGACGTGATCATGGTGGAGTTATTTTTATAGATATTCGAGATAGATATGGTGTTACTCAAATTGTTAGTGATCCTGAAAAATTTGCGGAAGCTCATGCAAATATGGATAAGGTTCGATCTGAGTTTGTGGTAAAAATTACCGGTGAAGTTTCTGCTCGTCCTGAAGGACAGCATAATAAAAATCATGATAGTGGTGAAATTGAGCTTGTTGTGAAGGAATTGGAGATTTTGAATACTTCTTTGACTCCCCCATTTGAGATTGATCAAGAAAAAGAGGTTGGTGAAGAATTGCGTTTAACTTATAGATATTTGGACCTTCGTCGTGGCCGCATGAAAAATAATATTATTCTTCGTTCGAAGATGGTTAAATTTATTCGTGATTTCATGTTTGAGGATGATTTTATTGAAATTGAAACTCCAATTTTGATTAAAGGAACACCTGAAGGAAGTAGAGAATTTTTGGTTCCGGCTCGTTTGCATCCCGGTAATTTTTACGTTTTGCCTCAGTCTCCTCAGCAGCTGAAACAGCTTTTAATGGTTGCAGGTATGGATAAATATTTCCAAATTGCGAGATGTTTCCGTGATGAGGATCAGCGTGGAGATAGGCAGCCTGAGTTTACTCAGTTGGATGTGGAGATGTCGTTTGTTGTGCAAGAGGATGTGATGAAGGTAAGTGAAAAGTGTTTGATTGAAATCACTGAAAAATTTGCGCCAGATAAGAAAATTCAAGCTAAACCTTTTCCGGTTCTTACTTATCATGAGGCGATGAATGATTATGGTATTGATCGGCCTGATTTGAGATATGAATTAAAATTGACTGATGTCACTGACTTGGTAAAAGATTGTGGTTTCACTGTATTTAGATCTGTTTGTGATGCAGGTGGGACTGTGAAGGCCCTGCGTGTTCCAGGTGGAGCGAAATTTAGTAGAAAGGAGATTGATGAATTTACGGAAGTGGCCAAGATTTATAAAGCTAAAGGTCTGGCTTATATTGTTGTGGAGGAGGAATTGAGATCACCTATTTTGAAATTCTTTAAGGATGAAGAGATAAAGTCTATTTTGGAGTCTGTTGGTGCTGAGACTGGAGATATTGTGTTCTTTTCTGCTGATAAATGGCATGTAGCTTGTGAAGCACTTGGTTATGTAAGAGTGGCAATTGCCAAAAAGATGGAATTGGCTGATGAAAATGAATTTGCATTCTGTTGGGTGAAGGATTTCCCAATGTTTGAGGAAGATGAAGAAACTGGTGGTTTGGCTGCTGTTCATCATCCTTTTACTGCTCCACATGATGCCGATGAAATGGCTAAGGAACCAGCGAAATCGTTGGCCAAAGCTTATGATGTGATTTTGAATGGAAATGAGATTGGTGGTGGTTCAATTAGGATTCATGATGAGCCTACCCAAAAGAAAGTATTCGATATTCTTGGAATTAATAATGAAGATGCTGAGAGGAGATTTGGTCATATTTTGAAAGCCTTTAGGTATGGAGCACCACCACATGGTGGTATAGCTTGGGGAATTGATCGTTTGGTGATGCTTTTTGCAGGCGAACCGAATATTCGCGAGGTTATCGCTTTTCCAAAGGATCAAAAGGCTAGGGATTTGATGCTTGGTGCACCATCTCAGATGCCTGATAAGCAGGTGGAAGAATTACATATCAAAGTGAACGTTGAGGAGTAGTCTTAGCCTCACTTTTGTGCTATAATGTTGGGAAATAAATAACGCTAAAAAATGGCCTTTTGGCTTACAATTATTGGGATTACTTTGGCTTCTGTAGCTGGAATATGGGCGCTTCTTGTCTATGTACGAGAAAGGATGAATGTGGAACGTTCCTTTAATATGGTTTTTCTGGAAGTACGTATACCTAAAAAAGAATCTAAGGAGGATAGAGAGGTTGAGGGGGAGCAGTTTTCTACTCAGAAAGATTTTAAGGAGATTGGTGGTGGAATTATGACTCAGTTTTTTGAAACTCTTTATAGTATCTACACCAGTCGTATTGAAAGGCATTTCAAAGGTCAGGATTTCCTTTCTTTTGAATATGCTTTGCTTGATGGGATGGTTCATTTTTATATTGTCTGTCCGAGATCGTTATTGTCTTTGTTGGAAAAGCAGTTAACTGCTTTTTATCCGGATGCTTATATAGAAGAAAAATCTGATTACAATATTTTTAGTCCCAAATGTCATGTTGCTTCGACCTATTTGGTTCCTACAAAACCTTATTGGTTTCCATTCAAAACTTATGAGCAGATGAATGCTGATCCCTTGAATGGTATTGTGAATTCTTTGTCGAAGGTTGATAAAGATGATGGTGCTGCGATTCAGATAATGATTAGGCCACGTAAGTCTGGTTGGCAGGAGAAGGGGCGAAAAGAAGCTAATAAAATTTTCCAAAATAAAAAAGGTAGTGGAATGGCTTGGTATAATCCCCTCTCTTGGATTGCCACTATTTTTGAGCTTTTGTTTAGAGGTGAAGCTGCTACTCAGTCTGCTGAAAGTACAGAGAGAACTACTCCTTTGACTGATGAAGAAGTAAAGGCGATGGAGCAGAAAAATTCTAAGAGTGGATTTGAATCTATTATTCGTATTGTATCGTCAGCAAAAACTAAACAGGAAGCTATTGCGAATCTGGATCCGATGAAAAGTGCATTTAATCAATTTACGATGGCTAATGGAAATGCTTTTATTGGACACGTTGGCATAGTAATAAGAAGTTGGTTGCGGATTTTATTTTCAGAAACTTCAGACGTGGATTTTGGCAGTACACTAGGTTTAAACGTATGATTTTGTCTTCTGAGGAGTTGGCTTCTATGTTTCATCTCCCTAATATTAGATTTAATAAGTATCCTCGTATTTCTTGGCAAAATTTTAAAATTGCTCCGGCACCTCCGAATATTCCAAAGGAAGGGATTTTGTTGGGACATAATATTTATCGTGGTGAAAAGGAAGAGATTCGTTTGAAACGAGAAGATAGGATGAGGCATTTTTATGTTATTGGACAAACAGGTACTGGTAAATCATCTATTTTGCAGGTGATGATTCGTCAGGATCTAGAGAATGGTGACGGATTATGTGTGATTGATCCGCATGGATCTTTGATTGAAGATATTCTGCCCTTTATCCCACGACATCGTGCTGATGATGTGATTTATTTCAATCCATCTGATATGGAAAGGCCGATGGGTTTGAATTTGCTGGAAGGTGATACTTGGGAAGAAAAAGAACTTGTTGCAATGGATGCGATGAATATTATGATCAAACTCTTTAATGAAGAGGTTTTTGGGCCACGTATTCAGGATTACTTCCGTAATGGATGTTTGACATTGATGTCTGATCCGGCTGGTGGGGCGATTACTGATATTGTGCGTTTGTTTACGGATGATGATTTTGCGAAATTGAAACGTCAGCATATTACTAATCCTGTGGTTGCTTCGTTTTGGGATCATCAGATGGCCAAAACAGGTGCACGTGAGAAACAGGAGATGATCCCTTATTTCTCAGCTAAATTTGGTCAGTTTGTGACTAATACAATGATGAGGAATATTATTGGACAGGCTAAGTCTGCCTTTAATTTTTATGATGTAATGCAAAATAAGAAAATCCTTTTGATGAATCTTTCTAAAGGTACTGTTGGTGAAATCAATTCGAAATTGCTTGGTTTGATTATTGTACAAAAAATTCAAATGGCCACTTTGAGACGTGAAAAAATTAAGAAGAGTGAACGAAGTGATTTCTTCCTCTATATTGATGAGTTCCAAAATTACGTAACTGATAGTATTGAAAGTATTCTTTCTGAAGCGAGAAAGTATCGTTTGAGTTTGAATATTGCCCATCAGTATTTGGCGCAAATTAGTGATCAAGGCGGTGGAAAAGGCGGCAAAGGTGTGGATCTTAAATCTGCGGTTTTTGGTAACGTCGGTACAATGATGTGTTTCAAGGTCGGTGCTCAGGATGCTGAGGAAATGGCAAAAGAAATGGCTCCTGTCTTTAGTGATCAGGATTTGATTAACATTGATAAGTTTAAAGCTGTGATGAAACTTTCTATCGATACACAACCTAGTCGTCCCTTTAGTATCATCCCTGTGAACCCATACACTGTCGAAGGTGACATGGAGGCGGCTGAGGCATTCAAACAGCTCTCACGCCTTAAGTATGGTCGTGATAGGGAGTTTGTGGATAGAGAGATACTGAGAAGGCTTGGGGCTTCTGGGACCTAGGCTAGTGCCGAGGTAATTTGTTCGATGATGTGATCCGATTGCGGGTCATTTTTTTTGTTTTTGTATGCTTGAGTGAAAGTGTTTGCGATTTCGTGAAGTGGGCTTTGTTCTTTATGTTCTTGGGACTTTTTGCTTTCTAGTTTTTGAATTGTTTGTGGGTAGATGTGTGTTCTGTTTTTTATGATGGAAAATTCTAATCCACTTTTTGTTTTGTGAATGAAAAGGCTAATGTTGCCGGTTTCGTAAAATCCGATTAGTGCGTTCTTGGATTCGATTATGTCATAAACGAAAGCCGCTCTCTTGATCGCATTTTTGCTGTTTGTGAGTAGTTTTTGCATCTAAATATTTTACCACATTCCTAGTATTATTCAAGTGGTGCTGAGGGCTTTTACCTTGGTTTTGTGTTATAATTTTGTGATAAAAATAAAAAAATATGACAAAAATAAAAATGTTACATAGAGCTTTTGTGGACTTTTGTCTGGTACTAATTTTCTCTACTTTTCTAGTGCCACTTAGTGCGGCGCCAGCTGATTTGGCTTTTGCGAATTCGGATGGAGTTGGCTCAGGTTTTCCTTATACTCAAACTTTTAAAATTTCTGCTTACTACTCTCCCCTACCATGTCAGGATCGTTATGCGACAGGCACTTATGCCGGGGACATTCGTTTGAATGGTAGTGGTGTAAATGGTGCTTCGGGTCATGCGGTTTATCCGGGAATGATAGCGGCGCCAAGAACTTATGCTTTTGGGACAAAAATGTTTGTGCCGGGTGTAGGAATTGTGGCTGTTTATGACCGGGGAGGAGCGATTGTAAATGCCGGTCAGAGGGGGCAGGCTTATGATCGTCTAGATGTTTGGATGGGATATGGGGATGTTGGTTTGCAACGTGCTCTGAATTGGGGAAAACGTAATGTGGATGTGACGGTTTATGGTATTACTGATTCCGTTGTTGAGGATGTGAATTTGCCTGGTTATGTGGCTGATGAGTCCAGTTCTGCTTCTTGTGGACAGGACAAATTGACGCTGACAAATGTACTTTTTGATAATGTTGTGACACCGCCTGTTACTGCGAAATCTGCGACTTTGGATTCCAATCTAAATAGAGGTGATCGTGGGGCTAAGGTTTCTAAATTGCAGGAAGAACTTAGTAATTTTAATTTTTACCGTGGAGAGATCAACGGTGAATTTGATGAAAAAACTGAACATGCTGTATTTAAATTCCAACAGTCTCAGGGCTTAGTTGGTGACAAAACGGCTGCTGGTTCCGGTGTATTTGGTCCTAAAACCAGGGATAGGATGCAGGAACTTTTTTCTCAGCGAAAACACAGTGCTCAGTTGGTTGCCGCTGCGACAGATGTATATGGTCAGGCAATGTTGGCCAAGGCTGAGAATATTGTAGAAGAAGGGCTTCAAATTGCTGATGCGGACTTTGTTGATGAAGGGGTGAGGTTGTTGGCTAAGGAGTTGGGTTATGGGGCTGTTGCTCCAGAAGTGACTTTGCTTCAAAGATTTCTAAAAGATGAAGGCTATTTTGATGGGGTTTTTATTACTGATTATTATGGTTTAAAGACACAGGAGGCTGTGTTGAAATTTCAGTTAGATCAAGGCGTGGTCAATGACCGTGCTGATAGAGGTGCCGGGCGAGTTGGTCCGAGTACTTTGGAAGTGATTAATGCTTTTGGATAATCTCAATGATTCTTGATGTGGGGCTTTCGTAAGAGAATTTTATTTTTTGTGCGTCTTTTTTTAGATGTTCGCTTAATAGTTGCGGCCATTCCACGACGATGATGTTTTGTGGATTTGCTGCGATTTCTTCTATTTCTTGGTTTAATAATTCGTCAGACCCTTGCAATCGATAAAGGTCGATGTGGTAGAGGTTTTTGTCTTTTTGCGAATAATGTCGAATATATCCGTATGTTGGACTTTTTACTTCAAATTTGTCGAAACCCAAGTGATGGGCCAATTCTTTGGTAAATGTTGTCTTTCCCGAGCCTAAATCCCCTTCTAATAGCAGTATTCCCCCACTGGAAAATTTTTGAGCAATTTCTGCTGCTATTTCGGATGTTTTACCCTCGGATTTACTATGATAGATCATTGCTTTTGGACATGATTTTTGGTATAATCATATAATATAAAAAAACAAAAACAAATGAAAAAACCGAATGTCAAAATATGGGCTTTAATAGGCGTGATTGTATCAGGCCTATTGTATGTCGGAGACTTCTCATCTTTCCTTTACAGGGCAAGTGTATTGAGTTTTCCTGAACATGCGGCATTCGACGGAACTGTTCATCCTGTGAAACAAGTTCCTAATTGGGTTGCGATGAATGGTAATGCTGACGACGCTCAGTATTCTAGTTTAAATTCTAGTAATTTGGTGAATATTCCAGCTTATGACGCTAATCAACTAAAACGAAGTGTGGATACTTTGACTTGGGGCAATGCAGCTGATGATGAAGTGAGAAATGCCAAAATTACATATTCTGTTCCTTATATGGGTTCTTATACTCTTGATGGTGTGGAAGATGCGGGATCTCATCCTGCTGTGGATATCAAACTACCTTATGGCACTCCAATTGCTTCAATTGCTAATGGGGTTGTGACTAAGGTTTCGATGAAAGAATCAGGTTTTGGTCATCATGTAGTGGTGATGCATAACAACGTTCCAAGTTTTGATAATGCTAATGAAAAAGTTACTTATTACTCATCTTACAGTCATGTGGGTACTGTATTGGTTAGTGTTGGTGAGGTTGTGACCAAAGGGCAACAAGTTGCTCTTTCTGGGAATACCGGTACATCGACTACACCGCATTTACATTTCCAAATTGATAATGCTGATGCTCCTTGGCATCCTTTCTGGCCTTTCACTTTTCAAGAAGCGATTGATGCCGGTTTAAACTTTTATGAAGCTGTAAATTATGGTCTCAATGCTGATAAAGCACGTGCGACTACTATTAATCCGCTGGAGTATGTGAAGAAATATTATGATTCTTCTTCTATTTCTGCTCCTGCTGTAGTCGAATCTGTGGCCGCTTCTGTTGTAGAGGCTCCGGTTGAGGTTGTTGTAGAGGTTGTTGTAGAAGTTCCTGTAGTTGTTTCTGAGCCAGTTGTAGTGGAAGCACCTGTGGTTGTGGTTAAAGAAGAACCGGTTGTTGAAGTTATTGTTGTTGAGCCTAGTTATGATCAAGAATTAAATTTTACTATTGATGTTATGTCATCTTACTATGTTGATGATTCATCTGAAATTGTTATTAGAGCTGTGGATCAAAAAGGTAGGCAGTTTGAGGATTCTTTGCCTGAAGTGATTTTCTTTAAATCTGAAAATGACAATTTTGTGCCTTCTAAGAAATTTGTAGAAAGTTCACGATTTGGTGTTGATGCTCAGTACACAATTGAATTGCGCAACATGAAGGCTGGTGAAGATCGACTTTATGTAGAGACCAATGGCAAAAAAACTTATTCTGATAGATTTAATATTATTGCAAGTGACAAACCTGAACTTTTCACTGATTTGGGTGAAGATCACAAGTACTACAAAGAAATTGCTTCTCTGGTAGATAAAGGTGTTATAA
>JAESSS010000043.1 GCA_016763975.1 Candidatus Altimarinota bacterium | reverse complement strand
GTATACAACTCAGATTGAGCCGCACGATTCTGTGGCTGATATTTTTGATTCATTAAAAAGGTTAAACACTATTACTTTGGATCTTTCTCGTGATATGTGGAGTTATATTTCTATGGGTTTCTTTGGACAAAGGGTCAAAGAAGGCGAAGTTGGTTCCTCGACTATGCCTCACAAGGTAAATCCTATCGATTTTGAAAATGCTGAAGGTAATCTCGGAATTGCTAATTCTTTACTCGAACATTTTTCTGCAAAATTACCGATTTCTAGGATGCAGAGAGATTTGAGTGATTCAACTGTGTTTAGAAATGTGGGAATGACAATGAGTTATTGTGTTTTGGGTTTCAAATCAGCGATTCGTGGTCTTTCTAAATGTGAAATCAATGTGAAAAAAATCAATGATGATTTAAAGGATCGTTGGGAATTGTTGGCGGAGCCGATTCAAATGGTGATGCGCAAAAACTTGGTTCCTGATGCTTATGAAAAATTAAAGGAACTTACTCGTGGCAAAGGTGGCATCACAAAAGCCGTGGTTCAGAAATTTATCAAAGGTTTGGACATTCCAGCTGCGGACAAGAAGGTTTTGGCAGCACTTACTCCTGAAAAATACATCGGTCTCGCTGTAGAGCTGACTGATGCTTACAAACTAACAACTGTTGGTGGAGGTTGTGGTTCTGGAGGCGGAGGATGTGGTTCTGGCGGTGGATGTGGTGGTTGTGGCTAGATTCTCGCTAGTAGCTTCATCAAGTCCTGAATAATTTGATTACGAAACAGCTCCATCATTGGGGCTGGTACGTAGCCTGGTTTTTGGGCGTCGATTCTCCTTGTAAGTCTTTGCACTTGGTCTTTTCTGTCGCAGTTTTGTAGGGTTTCGAGGCAAGTGCGAGCGATTTGTTCACGTACATCTCTGAGGAAGTTGTCGATTCTGATGTTTTCGTTGTTTTTTTGCACAGAGCCCTCTCTAATGGTTTGTGATACACATTCTTTTATTTGTTCTTGTTGGCGATTTCCTTGATAGCTCATGTTTCAATGTTAGGGGTGTAATTCATTTTTCACAAGTATCTTGTACTTTGTTGGCGTGGTTTTTTTGTTTTACTGAGGGGCTTTTTGGCTTGTGGGTGTACTTCGCGGGGGTAAATCTTTAGCTATCCTTAGCATTGTGTTAACTTTGTTGCATAATTTAACCAAATTAAATATGCCTTTAAGATTAAGTTCAAATAGTGGTGAGGTTGTGGTGCCTGAATTGACTGCTAGATTTACAAAGTTGGGGGATGACACTGAGTATCATTCTTCTATGCGGTTTTCTGAGGATGGTTTGGATTCTAGGCTTGGTTCTGAGGAATTTGCTCGACTTGTTTCCGCAATTCGTGATGGATTTTTTACTAGAGCTGACGCTGTTCTTGATTTGGGTGCGCATAATGTGTCTGTTGTCTAAGTTTATTTGGAAAACAGTGCCTGTTCGCGTAGACTAGGGCTGTTTTTTTAATTCAGAGAATCTATGTTTAACAAAGTTGATGCCAAACAGTCTTTTCCGGATATGGAGGAGCAAATGTTGAAATATTGGGAGAAGAATAAGATTTTTGAGAAGTCGGTTGAAGCGCGAGAAGGGGAGGAAAAGTTTGTCTTTTTTGATGGGCCTCCATTTGCGAATGGTCTTCCTCATTATGGGCATATTTTGGCTACAGCTTTGAAGGATGCTGAGACACGTTATTGGACGATGAAAGGCAAATATGTGCCTCGAACTAATGGTTGGGGTTGTCATGGTTTGCCGGTGGAATATGAAATTGAAAAGGAATTAGAACTCGGCGGTTACAAAGATGTTTTGGATTATGGTGTGGAGAATTTTAATACTAAATGTCGTGAATCTGTTTTTCGTTATACCGAAGATTGGGAGACTCTTTTGAAGAGAGTTGGACGTTGGGTGGATTTCTCTAAGAGTTATGCCACTTTGGACAATAATTATATGGAATCGATTTGGTGGGTTTTTAAACAAATTTGGGACAAGGATATGGTTTATACAGGTCACAAGGCGATGCATATTTGTCCGCGTTGTGCGACACCTCTCTCTAATTTTGAAGTCACTCAGGGCTACAAAGATGTAACTGACCTTTCTGTTACTGCCAAATTTAAGTTAAAAGAAGATGCTTTAAAGGTTGTTGGTGAGGATGAAGCTTATGTTTTGGCTTGGACCACAACTCCCTGGACTTTGCCTGGAAATGTCGCTTTGGCTTTTGCCAAGGACACGGAATATGTGAAAGTTGCCTCTGATCATGGTGTTTGTATTTTGGCGAAGGATTTGGTGGAGAAAGTTTTTGGAGAAAATGAATATAAAATTTTGGGTGAGGTTGATGTGGAGAAATTAAAAGGAACTCATTATGAACCGCTTTTTCCTTATTACTCTGATTTGGAAGGTGAGTCATACTTTATTGAGACAGCGGATTTTGTTACGACTGAGGACGGTACTGGTGTGGTGCATATTGCGCCAATGTTTGGTGAGGACGATTATCAATTTGGTCAGGACAATAATGCTGCTGAGATTCAGCACGTTACTATGGAAGGTTTGTTTAAAGAAGAAGTTACAGACTTTGCCGGTAAATTTGTGAAGGGACAGGATGGAAATATTGCTAAATGGCTGGGAGAAAAAGCTCTTTTATTCAATAAGAAAAATTACAAACATTCATATCCACACTGTTGGCGTTGTGATACTCCGCTTTTGAATTATTCTACTAAATCACTTTTCATTAAAGTTAGTGAGATTTGCGATAAATTGGTTGCGAATAATAATAAAATCCACTGGCAACCTGATCATATTCAGCAGGGGCGTTTTGGAAAATGGCTTGAAGGAGCGCGGGATTGGGCGATTTCTAGGAATCGTTTCTGGGGATGTGCTATTCCGGTTTGGGAATGTGCAGATTGTGAAAAACAGATTTGTATTGGTTCTGTAAAAGAACTGCAGGACAAGTCGGGTCAGAAACCTGAACGTGATGGGGAATTGGATTTGCATAAACCATATATTGATGAGATTACGATTCCTTGTGATTGCGGCAAGGTGATGAAGAGGATTCCGGATGTTTTTGATTGTTGGTTCGAAAGTGGTTCGATGCCTTATGCTCAGTTGCATTATCCTTTTGAAAACAAAGATGACTTTGAGAAGAATTTTCCAGCGGATTTTATTGCTGAAGGTTTGGATCAAACTCGTGGATGGTTTTATACCCTTCATGTTCTCTCAACTATTCTTTTCGACAAACCAGCTTTTAAAAATGTAATTGTAAACGGTATTCTTCTTGCTGCTGATGGTGAAAAACTTTCAAAACGTAAGCAGAATTATCCTGATCCCAATGATCTTTTTGCGGCTAAAGGTGTTGATAGTACGCGTTTCCTTCTTTACAGCACGCCGGCGGCTCTTGCGCAGGATGTGAGGTTTTCGGAGGATCATGTGGATGAAATTGTGAAAAAACTGACTTTAACTCTTTGGAATACTTATTCATTCTTCGTCACTTATGCGAATATTGATAAGTGGGAGCCTAAGGAAGTGAAGGGTTTTGTACAGGCAAATAAATTGGATCGTTGGATTTTGTCTGAAATGCATTCTTTGACCAAAGAGGTGACTGAACAAATGGATGATTATAATCTGACTCGTTCGACGCGTCCGATGTTGGAGTTTGTGGACAATCTTTCTAATTGGTATATTCGTCGGTCTCGTAGGCGTTTCTGGAAAAGCGAGAGTGACAAGGAGAAAGATGAGGCTTATCAGACTTTGCATACGGTTTTGGTACAATTTTCGACTATTTTGGCACCATTTATGCCGTATATGGCAGATGAAATTTATCAGAATTTGACTGGCAAAGAATCGGTGCATCTTGCGGATTGGCCTAAGGCTAGTGAGGAATTGATTGATGAGGAATTGAATCGCGAAATTCACGCTGTGCGTTTGATTGTAAATCTGGGGCATTCTGTACGTGCGAAGAAAAAAATCAAAGTTCGTCAGCCATTATCAAAAGTTTCTGTGGCATTGCCGGAATCAATTGCTCCTGAAGTTGTTGAAGCCCAAAAATCAGTAATTTTGGAGGAATTAAATGTAAAAGAATTGATTTTGATTGAAGAAGCTGGGGATATTGTCGAACAATCAGTTTCTGTGAATTCCAAAGTTCTTGGTCCAAAATATGGCAAAGACGTGCAGACAATTATTCAAAAAGTAAAAGCTGGTGAATATGAAATGACTGGACCCGATTCATTAAAAGTTGGGCAATTTGAGTTGATGGGGGATGAGATTGAGGTCGGATTCAAAGGCAAAGAAGGATTTGATGTAGAAAGTGATGAGGGTGTGGTAGTGGCTTTGGATACGATGATCAGCGATGAATTGCGTCGCGAGGGTTATGCTCGTGATTTGGTTCGTTACATTCAGGATTTGCGCAAAGAAGCTGATTATGAAGTGGATGATCGCATTTATGTGATGGTTGTTGCTTCCGGGGAGGTCGAGGAAGCTGTGACTGAATTTGCCGATTATATCAAAGCTGAGACTTTGGCTGAAGAATTACAGCAAAGTGGAGATATGGAGTGGGACAAAGAGAAGGAATTTGAGACGAATGGAGTGAGTGTTAAAGTTGCAGTTAGAAAATAACAAAATTTATTATGGCATTAGGATATATGTCCCCAATTGATATAATGGCTGACTGGGCTCCTGGTAATTTGAATCGTGGGCTTGTTGGAGTAAATAGGGAACATGTCGATACTCTTTATCCTGATGATTTTCCAGATGTGGATTCTGCTTTTCCCGGTTGTTCTGAGGCTCCTGTCGAAAGATTGAAAGCTAGGGGTTATGCCAATCTTGCTCAGTGTGAAAAGGATTTCCCTGAGTTGACTTCTGTGCTGGCAAATAATAATCGTGGGACTGGGAAGCAAGAGTTTTTGGCTTCACCTAAAGATGGTGTGTCGGGCATGCGGGTTAGTGGTTTTGAGGTGGAGGATACTACTGAAGTAAAATCGACTGTTGAGCAATATCACGATGCTTTTGAGAATGCGTTGTGTTGGAGGGTTAAGAAATAGAGGATTTGCCAATAATGGAAATTTCTAGGTACAATGCTGTGCTTGCTAATTTTTTTGTATGTCATCCCGTTTGGATTTAGATTTGAGTTCGGCTCCTTGTGATTATAAGGATGCGAGGGTTTTGGAGATTGAATATACTAGTGACAAGGCTCGGGCTGCGGAGGCTTTTAGACGTTTGCAGGTGAGGATTTCTCGATTGAGTGAATATACTAGGGACAAGGTTTCTGTTTCGATGAAGGGGGATTTGATTATTGTTGTAAGTTCTGAAATTAAGCTTGGGGTTTTTCATGACGAGCATGTTACCTATGCGACGCTTTCTTATTCAGGAGGATTTGAAAAACCGGAAGTTCGAGGCAGAACTTTTTAGAGTGTTTGATTTCTTTGCCTGTTTTGTGGTATTTTGCATTCTTGTTTTTTAAAATTTTTTATGCATTTGTCCGCTCAAAAGGGACTTTCTGAAGGTGGTATTGAATCTGTTTATCGAGAAATTCAGACTCCAGAGATTCAGGGTTTTTTGAGGAATTTCGCTCTCCGTTTGTGTTTTGGTGATCTTGCTGCTGCCGAAGATTTGCTACAAACTACTTGTACACAAGCTTGTGCAAAGGCTCATCAGTTTAAGTTTGGGACTAATTTTAAGGGTTGGTTGGGCACTATTATGAGAAATAAAAAAAATAGTTTATTGAGGAGGTCACAGATTGTCTCTTTTGTAGCTATAAGTGATGTGAAGGAGGTTGGTAGGAGGCAGGATTATGATAGGGAAATATTTTATGACGAAGTTGAGGATGTCATAGATAGCTTGGAGGATCGTGTTGCTTATGTAATGGCTATGCGATTTCGTGAAGAGACCCCTTACGAGGATTTGGCTGAGAGGCTTGATTGTCCTGTCGGTACTATAAAATCAATGATTACTAGGGCAAAGAAAAAGCTTCGGCTCCTACTTAAAGACGAGGTGTTTTGAAAAAGTTTCTTTAATCTGCTATATTCTTGTGGATTTCATACTCATTTCACATGAAACATTTAAAGAAGGCTTTTATTGGCATAGTTTTGAACGCTTTTGCGCTCTATTTTCTCACTTTGACTTTTCCTGAAGGTATTCATTATACGGGTGGGATTAATTTTTTCATTCTCGCGGGTATAGTGATTGGAGGTTTAAATACTTTTATTAGACCGGTCGTGACGCTTTTTTCACTTCCATTTATTTTCCTTACTGGAGGGATATTGATGGTGGCAATCAATGCTGGAGTTTTCTGGTTTTTAGAATATTTTTTGGCGGTGGCGCAGTTCAGAGATGTTACTTTGAGCTTCTCAGGCCTCCAAATGTATGTTATAGCTGCTGTCGCGTTTGGAGTCATCAATTGGGCTCAACATTTAATAATTAATAACGAATAAGATGCAACAATTTCTAATGGGGTTTCAAGTAGTTTTATCAATTCTTCTTTCATTGGCTATTTTGCTTCAACAGAAAGGTGCGGGTTTGTCTGCTACTTTTGGAGGAGGCGGAGGTTTTATTGCTAGTAAAAGAGGTGCTGAGAAATTTTTGTCTAATGCGACCATCGTTTTGGCTACGCTTTTTGTTTTGAATGCAGCTGCTTTCCTCTTCTTATAATAGAATAAATTGAGATTTTTTAAATTTATTGCATCGGTTTTTAAAACCTACGACTATCGTGACATTTTTCTTTCTCTTTTTGCTGTCGCGATTTTTTTATTGATGATAGTAAAGATGATTTTCTTTCCATATGGTCTTTTTGGCTTTGGGGAATCAAATATCTATACCGAGGGACTTGTGGCCAGGAATGGTATCCAAAATGTGAATCCACTTTTTGTTGATTACAATGAGGCTGATCGTGAGATTTCCCGTTTGGTTTTTTCCGGTTTGATGAAATATGATCCAGCTAAACGTGCAATTGTGGATGACATGGCTTCATTGACTATCAATGAGAGTAAAACTGAATATACTTTGGAGATCAGAAAGGGGATTAAATGGCATGATGGAGAGGATTTTACGATTGATGATGTGCTTTTCACTTTTAATGATGTGATTCTTGCTCCTGGATTTCAGAATGAAATTTTGAAGACTAATTTTGCGGGAGTTGGTATCGAAAAAGTTGATGACGATACTGTGAGGTTTATATTGGGCAGTCCTAATATTTTCTTTGTCACTAATTTGACTATGGGAATTTTGCCTGAACATATTTTGGGTAATGTTGATCCGGCGGATATTCTTACAGACAATTTCAATAAGAGACCAATAGGTACAGGTCCTTATATTGTGATTGATGCGCCACAACTTTTTCCTGATGGGCGTATGCAGATTACTTTGGATAGGAGTTTGGGTTATTATGGCGAATTGTCGCAGATTGAAAAAATGCGCTTTTCTGTTTATCCGACTATGCATGCTTTGGTGGAGGACGTGAATGCGGTTAATGCTGTTGTGTAGTTGACGGGTGATTTTATTCTTGAGTTTCAGGAGAATGAACGTTTTGAGCTGACTCCATATGAATTACCTCAATATACTGCGGTGTTTATGAATATTGAGAGTGAAATATTAAAGGATTCAAAAAAATGTGCGTTTGGCTTTGCAAAAAGCGATTGATAAAGAACTTTTGATTTCCGAATTTGTGGATAAAATTGCGGTGGATACGCCTTTGATGGAGTTGAATCAGGAGGAATGGGTTTACCAAGCAAGTATTGAGCAAGCTCAGGGGGCTTTGAAGGATGCTGGTTTCAATTATGGTGAAGAAGATGTGGATAAGTTGGGAATTCGTTATGGTAGTGATGAGAAGGCCTTGGAATTGAGTTTTATTGCACGTTTGTATGCGGATGGTACTTATCAAGCTGATGAAGTGGATAAGGTGGTGAGTTTCTTAGTGGAAAAATGGGAAAGTATTGGTTTTGGTATCAATGTTGAGTTGTTGCCTGATGAAGATTTCAGAAATCGTATTTCAAATAGAAATTATGATCTTTTGTTGGTTGGCCAGAATCTTGGATATAATTTAGACACTTATTCTTATTGGCATTCTTCTCAAGCAGATCCTTTGGGACAGAATTTATCGAATTACAAGAGTTTTCAGGTGGATTCTTTGATTGAAGATGTCAGAGCGGTGTTTAATGAAGAAAAGCGTGAACGTGAGCTTCGTGAGATTGCGGAGAAAATTAAAGAAGATATTCCGGCAATTTTCCTTTATCGTCCAATTTATTTTTATGCTTCGGATGGAAAAGTTTCAGGAGTGTCGGTGAGTGATATTGTTTTTCCGGCAGATCGTTTTGAGAGCTTGAGTGTATGGAAGTTTGAGCGTTAGGACTTGACAAAGGCCTGGTTACTGGCTAAGCTTGAGGCTAATTAATTTTTGCTATGGAATCTAAGAGTGGTGATGATTTGCACTTATTTATCGAAAAATTGGCTCGGGAGCTTGGGGCTTCTACCAGGTTGATTATGGAGACCAGTGATACTGAGGTGCGTGAGAATATTATTGAGATTATGCAGTCTTTGTCGAGTGCACTGGATTATTTGAGATATCTTCAGGATGTGGAATGTTTTTTCCATTCTGCTGGTTCTTCTAAGCTAAGGGAGTTGCTGAACAATGTTCATTGTAACGGGAGGGTGGTAGCTATTCTTATAAAAGAATATGCAGGGCTTGATGATGTTGATTTTGCGGGGAGTGAGTTGGCTGGTGATGAGGTGAAGCGGTTTTTGCTTTCTGGTATTGCTGATGTTGAGAAGGTTGAGCAGTACAGATTGGCTTTGATTAAATTTGTTGTTGATAGGGATAGAAAGGATAAAGATCCTAGTCATGAAATGAGCTTGGAGAAGATTATGCGTTTGTTGGAGCGTACTAATCCGGAGTTAGGTGATGTTTTGGTGATGTTGTCTTACTATTTTGATCATCTTGATGGCAGTGTTGAGGAGTTGGCTGGTTATAATATTCCGATTCTTGCCTGTGTTTCTGAAGAGTGTCTGCAATTGTTTTTGCAGGGAGGGAGGCCAGTGGATTCTGATATCCGCTTGATTATGGTGGTTTTGCCTGAAGTGTTGAGGGCTAGGTCTGAGTAAATTCCCTTTACTTCTAGCCTGAATTTCTGTATTTATATGTGGCCTGAAAGGCTCATTGTAAGCAATTAAACGAAAAATCATGGAAGTTGTACTAAATAAAGACGTAAAAAAACTCGGTTTCCGAGGTGAAGTTGTTGAGGTTAAACCTGGGTATTTCAGGAATTTTTTGTTTCCAAATGGTATGGCTGATGTGGCTACAGTTTCTAGAAAAAGAGTAGCTGATTCTAGGAAATCAAAAATGGCAATGCGTACTGAACAAGTTTTGGAAAATGCAAGAGAAGTTTTGGATAAATTGAAAGGACTTGAAGTTGTTCTTAAAGAAAAAGTCTCTGATAAAGGTACTTTGTATGCTGCAGTTACAGAAGCTGAAGTTATAAAAGCAGTTAGCGCAGTAGCTAAGGTTGATTTGGATAAATCTATGATTCAAATGGATCACTTCAAAGATCTTGGTGATCATGATGTTGTGGTTACTCTAGGCAAAGGAATGGAGGTGACTATCAAGGTAGTTGTCGAAGCAGCTTAATGAAAATTTTAGCAATTGATTTCGGTACTAAGCGTATTGGTTTGGCTACCGGAGATATGGAGCTGAAGATGGCTTTTCCTAATGAAGTTTTTTTGAATGAAGATGGTGTTTTGGAGAAGATTGTGGCTTTTTGTGGTGAATGGCAAGTTGGCAAAGTTGTGGTTGGTTTGCCTTTGAATATGGAGGATGGTCAGAATGCTAATCCTGTTTTAAAAAAGGTGAATAATTTGTTGCGGAGTTGGGAGATTTGTTGGGTGATTTGGATTTAGAATTTTTTGATGAACGTTTAAGTTCTTACGAAGCTGATCGATTAATGGATGAGGCGGGGTTGTCATTTCAAGAAAAAAAGGAAAAACGTGATGCCTATGCGGCTTGCGTTATTTTGCAAAGATTCTTCGATAAGGTATAATCTTGGCCATGAGCTTTCTATTATTTTTCGGGGTATCGGTATTGATTTTGGCCGTTGCAATTATTTTTTTCTCGGTCTTTTTTAATATTCAGCGAGCGAGGAGGAAGTTTAGTGAAAAATATACAGTTTTGCAGGTGAGAGTTTCTAAGGAAAATGAACTTGGTCCTATTGTCGCTGAACAGATTTTTGCGACTTTGCATGGTATTCAACATAAATTTTCTTTTTGGCAGAGATTACAGGGTTATAGCTCTGATCATGTCAGTTTTGAGATTGCGACGGTGAAGCGTGTGATGAAATTTTACGTTTCTTTTCCTGAGAAGTTGAGGAATTTGGTGGAAGGGCAGATTTATGCTCAGTATCCTGATGTGGAGATTGAGGATGTTGCTGATTATTCATTCCGCCCTGAAAATGTACAGAATGCTTTGGGTGTTGAATTAAAATTTACGGATCCGGATGTTTTTCCGATTAAGAGGTATCCGCAATTTGAGGATAAGTTGACTAGGGTAGCTGTGGATCCACTTTCTGGTATTACTTCTGCTTTGGTGAAATTTGATGATCCCGAGGATCAGGCTTGGGTACAGATTGTTGTGACCCCGTTGGATGATAAGTGGAGAATTGTTTTTACTAAATGTGTGAGAATTCTAAAGAAAGGGGTTTTGGGCAATGTAGAAAAATTGAAAAATGCTTATGCTTCTGCTTTTATTACAAGAAAGGTTTGGCCAAAAGTTGTTTTCTTTCCAATTTATTTTGTATTTTGGATTCAGGGTCTTTTGGTGACTGCTGGAGTTAAAACTGATGGTATGGGTGGGGGTGGTTCGCATGATGAGATTGATGATGTTTCTAGCAAGGCGCATGATCGTGAAAGTAGTATTGATGCGGCGATGGACAAGGTGGTGAGATTACTTTTTGAAGCTAATATTAGAATTGTTCATATTCCAAAAACTGCTGATAAAGAAAAGTCTCGAGTGAAGTTAAGAGAAATTGTTGGTTCATTCAAGCAGTTTAATTATCCTCATTTGAATGGTTTTGCGATCAAGGAATTTATTGAAGGGCAGCGTGTGGTTTCCTTTTATAATAGACGTACGATTCATGAGGGTATGGTTTTGAATAATGAAGAATTGGCGACGATTTATCATTTGCCTAATATTTCTGTGCAGACTCCGACTATTTATTGGGTTAGGTCCAAAAAACTTGAACCACCAGCGGATTTGCCTGATGACACTGAGGATGACATGACAGTTTTGGGCAAAACTAATTATCGTGGGGCGCAGGCACTTTTTGGTATTAGACCGATTGATCGCAGGAGGCATATTTATGTGATTGGAAAAACCGGTATGGGCAAATCAACGGTTTTGGAGAATATGTTGTATTCGGATATTATGGCCGGCAAGGGTGTTGGTGTGATTGATCCTCATGGAGATTTGGCGGATGCGGTTTTGAGTTTTGTGCCGCAGAGTAGGATTAATGATGTGGTGTTGATTGATCCGTCGGACAATGAATATGCAGTGGCATTTAATATGTTGGAAAATGTTGACCCTTCTCTTAATTCTATTGTTTGTAGTGGATTGGTTGGGATTTTCAAAAAGATTTATGCGGAAAGTTGGGGACCACGTTTGGAGCATATTTTGAGGAATACGATTTTGGCTCTATTGGAATATCCGGGCACAACGATGTTGGGTATTACGAGGATTTTGCAGGATGATGCTTATAGGAAAATGATAGTGAAAAAAATTGAGGACCCTGTGGTCAAAGCTTTTTGGATTGAAGAGTTTGGTAAGATGCAGGATAAATTTAGAGTTGAGGCTATTTCTCCTATTTTGAATAAGGTTGGGCAATTTTTGTCCAGTCACACTATTAGAAATATTGTTGGTCAGCCCAAGAGTTCAATTGATTTGAGGTTTTGTATGGATAAAGGCAAAATTGTGATCATCAATCTTTCCAAAGGTAAAATTGGTGAGGATAATTCTGCGCTTCTTGGAGCGATGTTTATTACCAAATTCCAGCTTGATGCGATGGGGCGTGCTTCTATTCCGCAAGATCAACGTAAAGATTTTTATCTCTATGTGGATGAGTTCCAGAATTTTGCGACAGATTCATTTGCCACGATTCTTTCTGAAGCTAGGAAATATCGCTTAAATTTAACAATGGCTAATCAGTATATTGCTCAGATGCCGGATGAAGTGAGGGATGCGGTTTTTGGCAACGTTGGTAGTATTTTGAGTTTCCAGGTGGGTTTTGATGATGCGGAATATATTTCACAACAATATGGTGAGGAGGTTCTGCCGAGTGATTTGGTTAGTTTGAGCAAATATACGGCTTATATGCGTTTGCTTGTTGATGGTATGCCGACTAAGACTTTTTCTTTGGATTCTTTGCCGCCTCAAGATGTGGAAGATCCGATTGAAAAAATTAAGAAAATTACAAAAGTTTCACGTGAGCGTTATTCTACTGATGTGAAAATTATTAAGGAAAAAATCAAAAGGTGGAGTGAGAATAAACGGGACAAAAAAGAAGAATCTTAACCTAACACTATGCAAGAAGTAAAAACGAACAAGGCACCTGCAGCAATTGGCTCTTACAGTCAGGCGGTGAAGAGTGGGGGATTTGTGTTTTGTTCTGGGCAGATCGCTCTCAAGGCAGATGGTGAGCTTTTGGAAGGTGATATTCGTGAGCAGGCGGCTCAGGTTTTGGAAAATTTAACTATGGTTTTGGATGAGGCGGGTTCGTCGATGTCCAAAGTTGTAAAAACAACAATTTATTTGAAGGACATGGGGGATTTCGCTGTGGTGAATGAAATTTATGCTTCTTTTTTTACTGGAGAAATCAAACCTGCTCGTGCAACAGTGGAAGTGAGTTATTTGCCGAAGAGGGTGGCGATTGAGATTGATTGTATTGCTGAATTATAAAATATGAGTGAATTTGATCCTTTGTGTAATTGGGAAAATCCTGATGATCGTAGTATCGATCAAAAGCTGACGGATGCTGTTCTTTCCGGTTTGGCTATGGGGATTCATACTGTGATTGATGTGGCTGAGGATGTTGCTTTTGTTGTTGATCATTTGACTGTTGGCGTACGTGAGGACCTTAGGTTTTTGGCATTTATTTGGGAAGAAAATGTCGTGAAAGCTTTGGAGAGGAGGTGATTTGCCTGTGTTGTTATTTTTATGTTAGGGTAATCTCCTTTAATAATTTTTTATATGGGTATTGGTTGGGGCGGCCCTTCGAGGGCTCCGAAAGAAGAAGTGCTTTTGCCTGATAATGCTACTTTGTTGGATCTTGCTTTAAAAAGTGAGGGCTTGCTTGAACAGGATGATGATAGACATTATTGGCCGAGTGATACTAGTTATACTGCGGCAAAACTTGCTTTGGTTATGGAGCATGCTGATTTCTTGAAGGCTGTTAGTGGCAGGGAGATTGGTGATCGGGATTTCCCTTTTAGTGTATTGGAGAGCGCGAAGGAGGCGGGTTTGACTCCTGATATTTTAAATGAATATCCAGCTAGATTTACTTTTTATGATATTTTGATTAATTTTTGGTATGATTCTGAGAATGACCTTGAACCTTTGATGCCTAAAGCGCTTGTTAAGTTTGCTGATTGTTTTGATGCTTCTGCGGTGTCTGATTTTGCTCATAGAGGTGTTTCGGCTAAATTTGCTAATGCAGCAGGGGCGAAGTTTGTAGGGATAAGTTCTTATGGTGTTAGAAAGCTTGCTGCCGTTTTGAAGGATAGGGGGGAGGATATGGAGGGGGATTTGTTGGCTCCTGGAAGAGTTGCTGATGATTTTACTGTTGATCAATTTTGTTTTGTTTTGAAAACTGGAGATGAAGTAGCTAGGGCTGGGAATATTGAGATGGCAGAGTTCTTTTCTAGAGTTTTGGATGAGGGGTTTGTTGTTTTCGGAGATTTGATGGTTGAAGTTTTTTTGGAAGAGTTAGTTTTAAATTATGCTAATGAGCTTGCTGCTCTGATTGATGTAGATGTAGAGGAGTTGTCTAAGACTAAGATTTTGGAGGCTGTTGAGGCTGACAGGGAGAATTTGGTAGGAATTGGGATGCAGTGGTGGTCTGATTTTATTGAAAAAGGGGAGCCTATGGCTACTGTGCCTCTTGAACATGCTATATTGGATATTTATTCGGAACATATTGCTAATGGAAGAGAGTTTTTGCCTTCTTTGTATCGTGGTTACGAAGGGGTTACAAATGACGATCAGTTAAGAGATGCTAAAATTCCAGCATTTTTGTCTAACGATTTGGTAGCTAAGTTTGGTGAAGGAGGGGCTTATAATATTATTTGTATCCTTAAAGCTCTTAGATCTGAGCATGCTTTAGCTTTGCCTGAAACTGTTTCTGATGATTTTACTCTTGGGCAGTTAAAAGAAGTGCTTGAATTTGGTGTAAAGCTAGTCGAAGAGGGGCATGATTTGGCGTATTTTTTTACTGAAACTTTGGAGCTTGGATTTACTTGGTTTTCACAACAGTTTGCTGATGTGATGCGTATGGGTGAACGCCCTGAGGTTAATCCTACTCGTACTTTGAGGGTTTTGCGTAGAGATGAGGCACTTGATGCTAAAGATAGAGTGAAGTCACTTAAACCTAAACAATTGATTGATGTGGGTACATATATGATGGGGCTTTATACTGGGGATAGGCATAAAGGTCCTTGGAAGCGGATGTTGCCTGCTGAGATGCCATTCAAAGATGTTGATGTAGGTGTGTCGATGTCTGATGTGATTGGTTGTCATAGAAATGATTGGTCTGATGAAGTGGTTTCTAAACTGAATTTTTTTGCTGAGCGTGCTAGGGCTATGAGAGAAGCTGATCCCGATCGTTTCTATGCTGTTCCACCAGAAGTTTTGACTGATGAGTTTTCATTTTGTAATGTGCATGGTAAATATGATGTGGATGTGGCATTCGAATTGTGGAGATTGGTGAATGATTTCCCACAACAGTTTCTTGCCCGTTCTGGTACTCGTTCTCATGGTTACGATAGTGGTGAGATGCTTAGGGATCATGCTTATGGTCTAACAGAATTTGTTAAGGATCGCTTTGGTCGCGGCTTAGATTCTAAGTCTATGTGGTTTTTGAGGCTTCCGATCGAGGCTTTTTCTGATATTAAAGGGCTTAAAGGGGTTGAAGATGGTTTTTCGAATAATGATAGGGATGAACCTAAAGGGCTTGAACCTTTTTATGATGAGTTATTTGATATCGAAGGAATGGAGCCGACGATGAGTCCGGGGTATTTGAGTGCTTTGATTAAGGGCATTAGTGCTGATCTTAAAGATGCTGGTCTTGATGAGAAGAATTCAAAGAATTTCTTGTATGCTTTGAGGTATGTGATTGAGAAGGATAAGGCTTTTGGTCATACTCTTCGTTCTGCTGATTTAAGTAAATATCCTGATTACGGTATAGATTATCGTGGTTATTCTAGTGTTGATTTTAGATTAAGGTTATTTGTTGATGCGGGGACAGATGAGTTGGATGATTATTTTGCTGTGATTCCTGAATTAGAAGAATGGAATAAAGCGTCTATAATAGCTTTTATTATGGATTTGGGTATTCAATTAGATATTACTGCTCTTCAAAAACTTGGATTGTGTGTTGATGGCTTGGGACGCTTACCTGAAAAGGCAGTTTTTGAAATGGTTGTTAGTTCTGGAATTGATATTGCTGAAATACTTCCTACTACGAGTATTTTTAGGCGCACAATCGATGCTTCCGAGTTACAGCATAGGTTGATTCAGGCCGCTGTAGCTAAAAATGTTGCTAATTTGCGAGCAGGCATTTAATTCCTGGGAGGGTTTTGCCTTCGAGGAATTCGATGGCGGCGCCCCCGCCGGTGGAGATATGGGTGAATTTTTCTTTTGGAATTCCTAGTCGTTTTACGGCGTCGGAAGTGTCGCCGCCGCCGAGGATTGAGGTGCATTCATGTGTGGCGATGCATTCGGCGATTATTTTTGTGCCATTGCCGAATTGTGGAAATTCGTAGAGGCCGACCGGTCCGTTCCAGATTATTGTTTTTGATTTTTTGATTATTTCACAAAATTCTTCAGCTGAATTTGCTCCGATGTCGAGGATTTTCATTTCTCCTGAGACTTCTTCTGCGCTTACTGTTTGAGCTTCTGCTGTTGTGCTTATTTCTGTGGCTACTACGACATCGCTTGGTAGTAGGACTTTTGCTCCTCCTTTTTCTAAGATTTCTAGAGCTGTTTCTTTTTTGTCTTCTTCACAAAGTGATGTGCCGACGTCGTGACCTTGGGCGTAGAGAAAAGTGTTGGCGATTCCGCCTCCGATTAGGAAGTGGTCTGCTTTGTCGAGGAAGTTTTTGATCACTCCGATTTTTGTATCGATTTTGGCTCCACCAAATATCATTGTTAGCGGTTTTTCACATTCTTTTAAAAGAGGGGAAAGGGCGGCGATTTCTTTTTCCATTAGTAGGCCGGCGTATGCTGGAAGTTTGTCTGCGAGTCCACAGGTTGAGGCGTGGTGGCGGTGGGCTGTGCCAAAAGCGTCGCTGATAAATATTTCTCCAAGTTCTGATAATTCTTCTACAAACCAATCTTCGCATTTTCTTTCTTCACTGTGAGAACGGATGTTTTCTAAGATCACGATTTCGCCATTTTTCATTTCTTTTATGCAGTTTTTTACTTTTTCGCCCAAAACCGTATCCATTTTTTTAATCGGCATAGCAAGAATTTCGGACAATCTATGTGCAACGTGATTCAAACGTAAATGTTCTTCCAATTCTCCTGCACTTGGTCGTCCGAGATGTGAAATCAGGATTATTTTCGCTCCTTTTTCGCGTAAATGTTCGATTGTTGGGATTGCGGCGCGGATTCGAGTATCGTCTTGTACTTCACCTTTTTTGTTGATTGGTACGTTAAAATCAACGCGGACTAGAACTTTCTTGCCTTCTAGCTCAGCGATGTCTGCGAGTGTTCGTAATTTCATAGTTGAGTTTGGATTAGTGCAGCAATTGCAGCGCCTTTGCCTTTGTTGAGGCCGTTTTTGTCGACGCGCTCTTGAGCTTGTTTTTGATTTTCGCAGGCTAGGATACCAAAAGCTATGGGAGTTTTGCAGTCTAATTGTATTTTCATTAATCCTTGATGTGTGGTTTCTACTACGAGATCGTAATGACTTGTTTCGCCACGAATTACGATTCCTAGCACAATTACTGCGTCGGGTTTTACTGTTTCGATTATTTTTTGTGCAGCAAATGGTGTTTCCAATGTGCCGGCTACGCGGATTACGTCGATGTTTTCTGCTTTAACTCCGTTTCGCATTAATTCTTCTTCTGTATTTGCCAAAAGTTCTTTTCCCAATTCTTCATTGAAATAAGGCAAAATTATGGAGATTTTTAGTTCTCTACCGTCTATTTGGATTTCTTTGTGATCTTCTAATTGCATTTAGTTTGAATTAGTTTCTTTGTTATCTAACATTCTTTTTAAATATCTTGCAATCAAATCAACTTCGAGGTTTAGCTTGTCTTCTTTTTGCGCTTGCCCGAGATTGGTGTTTTTTAGTGTTTCTGGAATCAATGATACTGAGAATGTGTCTGTTGTGAGGCCTGAAATTGTTAGGCTTACTCCGTTTACTGTTATTGATCCTTTTAGTGAGAGATATAGGCTTATTTCTTGGGGAAATTTGATTGTTAATCTGTTTTCTGCGAAGTCGGAAACTGTTCCGGTACAGTCGATGTGTCCTTGCACGAGATGGCCGTCTATTCCCTGGTTTAGGGTCATTGCTGCTTCGAGATTTACTTCTGTGACTGAGGTTAGGTTTGTGAGTTTGAGGCTCTCTGGTATGCAGTCGAAACAAAAATAGTCTTCGCCCAATTCAGTGATTGTCATACATGCTCCGTTTACGGCAATTGATTCGCCGATTTTCTTGTTTTTCAGTACATTTTCGCATTTTACTGTGAAAGTTTGACCGCTTTCTGACGGTTTTTTACTTTGTACTGTTCCTATCTCTGTGACGATGCCTGTAAACATGGCTTGTGTTAAAGGATTTCTATCATACACAAATTTCACAAATATTTTAATAAATTTTTATGTCTTCTTGATATAAAATACTTACTTAACTTCTAACCACTTTATTATGAAAAGTGTGAATCGTATTACGATTTTGGGTCATGTGGCAAATAGCCCCGAACTCAAAAAAACTAAGTCCGATCGTGCAGTGTGTAGTTTTCCCGTTGCAACGAATCGTTTTATTGTTGCTAAGGACGGCAAAAAAGAGGAGACAGCTGATTTTCACCGTATTGTTGCTTGGGGCAAAATGGCTGAAGTTGCTGCGAAACATCTCGATAAGGGATGTCTTGTTTATATCGAAGGGACCTTGGTCAACAATGCTTATGATGACAAGGAGGGCATTCGTCGTTATAAATCGGAAATTTATATGAAGGAAATGAGTATCATCACTTGGAAGAAAAAAGATGGTGAGAGTGAAGAGACTGCTGTGATTGAAAAAGTTGCTGAACAGAAAGCTGAGCCAGTTGCGGTTTGAGATTTTTAATGTTCTTTTCATGTGTTCGGGCTTGCGTTATAATGCGGCCCGAACACTCACTCATTCCAAGTTTATGCCTGTTTTTCAATTTCAATGTAATTCTTGTTCTGCCCTCTTAGATCACTGGGGTGGTCATGATGTGCAATGTTTAAATTGTGGTGGCGGGGATTTGGGGCGGACCCGAGGATGTCGTTTTTATCCTAATAAAAATTTCTGTCCGCATGACAAGAAGATTGAGGTGGATCAGTTGTTGGATACTTTGTCGACTTTTATGAGTGACGAGAGCAAGAGTTGTGCAGGATGTGGGGTGGATGGTCCTGAGGGCGATTGTAATAAGGGAGGTTGTGGCACTAATTGTACTTGTAGGGCTGGGTTGAAAGTGAAAACTGCTCGTCTAAAACTTAATATTTACGATTCAGTATTATGAAAAAACTTTTTATATTGATTTTGCTTTCTATGGTGGTTTTTTCTGCTTGTTCTCGCAAAACGATTAAAGAAAAAGTTAGTTATGAAGGTATTGAATTAACTTATTATAAAGTTTTTGATGATAGTGATGTGATTGAACCGATTATTAATGAATATACTGCTGCACATCCGGGATTGAAGATTCATTATAAGAAATTTTCCGATTTTGATGAATATCAAAAAACGATTTTGAATGAAATGGCTGAAGGTGAAGGACCAGATATTTTTTCGATGCCAAATACTTGGTTTACTAGCAATTATCGTAAGTTAACTCCTTTGCCGGAACGTTTTGGTGATCCTGCCGGTTTTGAAAGTGAATTTGTAGATGTTGCCAGTCAGGATTTGGTGCGTACTGATGATGATGGTGCGTTGCAGATTTATGCATTGCCGATGACTGTTGATACTTTGGCGCTTTATTACAACAAGGATCATTTTGAAGATAGGATTCCTTCACAAGGCAAACCTTCTAAAACTTGGGAGGGTATCAAAGAAGATGTTGAGAAATTGAATAAGGAGGATAATAGTTTTGGGCGTTTTGAAGTTTCTGCGATTGCGATGGGACGTGCGGATAATATTACTCGTGCTGTTGATATTCTTTACCTTCTTTTTCAGCAGTTTGATGCCAGGATTTATAATGACAATCTTTCTGAGGCTATTTTTGCTGGTAGACAGGGCGGAGCGACTTCTTATCCGGGTACTGAGGCTTTAGAATTTTTCACAAGTTTTGCTGATGAGGATGAAGATCACTATTCTTGGAATGAATTTGTTGTGGATGACGATTCTGATGGCAAAGAGGTTGAGGCTTTTGCTGCCGGAGAGGTTTCGATGATTTTGGGATATTCTTATACTTATGATGATATTTTGAATCAACGTGCTTTGTTAACTCAGGAGGGTATAGATTCTATTGATAAGAGTGCGATTAGAATTGCCCCTGTGCCTCAATTGTTTGATCCTGAGACCGCAAAGGAAAAAAGAGTGACATATGCTAGTTATTTTGCTGAAACAGTTTCTAGGAACACTGAGCATGCTGATATTGCTTGGGATTTCCTTTTGGAGCTCACTAGTAAGGGAGCACTTGAATATTATTTTGATAAAACTCATAAACCTACCAGTCGTCGTGATATGATCGAGGATCAAAAGAAACATCCTACTTTTGGTGTTTTTGCTTCACAGATTGGATTTAGTGAGAGTTTCCCGATTATTGATTATTATATTTATAAGGATTTGTTTACTGATGTTATTAATCAGTTTGCTGATGGCAATACTATTGATAAGCGGACTTTGATTGATGCGCAGAAACGGATTTCGGGTATGTTGCCGGAAGAAGGTTTGGTGGTTCCGGAAGTGATCGATGATAATGAATAAATTTAATATAAATAGTCTTACGAAGGTTTTCTTTTATTTATTTGTTTTTTTCGTGCCCTTCCAAGTGAAAACTTTGTTGTTTTCATCTGAGTTGTACATTTCTGGTTTTATGAATCCTTATCTGACGCATTTCCTTTATTTGAGTGATGTGTTTTTCTTTTTGGCATTGTTCTTTTTGTTGATTTCTTTATTTTTGGGCAAGCTAAAATGGAGTTTTAAGACTAAGGATCAGTGGTTTGTGGTTTTGTTGCTGCTGTTTTTGGGGGCTTATCTTTTTTCTCTTGTGGGTTCTGTAAACGTTACTAATTCTTTCTTGTATTTTTTGCGTACTTTGCAGTTCTTTATTTTTTACTTAGTTTTTTCTCAAGGTTTTTTGAAGGTGCGTACTTTGATGATGGTTTT
>JAESSS010000042.1 GCA_016763975.1 Candidatus Altimarinota bacterium | reverse complement strand
CTCCCGGGAGTAACTTTGAGAGGAAAATTTTAAGTGCTGAAAATGAGGGTAGATCTGTGAGCAAGCCGGTGGTGAGAGAACTGAGGGCGCAGCCCTGTTTTTATTGCAACCATCCGGTTGAGGAAATTCATCATATAAAAAGGTGGAGCGAATGTGGAACTCATCAGAAATTGGTCGGTGTTTGCAAAATTTGTCATGAACTTTGTCACAACGGCGTGCTGGAGGATGAAGGTTGGTCAGATTTGCTTTATCAGCAGTATCGACAGAGGCATTGAAATACTGTAAAAATCAAGGCATGCCAGAATTACCTGAAGTACAGACCATTGTCACAGACCTGTCCGGGATTTTGCCGGGCATGGTTTTTGAAAGTATTACAGCTTCGCATTTACGCAGTGTAGAGCCGAGTGTGGCGGGTTTTGATGAACTTGTTGGAGTGGCCGTGGATCGGGTTGAGAGGAGGGGGAAATTTATTGTTGTTTTCTTCGAAGATGACTGGGTTTTGACGATTCATTTGAGGATGAGTGGGAGGGTTTTGATGCGTGAGATCGATGATGAACCTTTGAAGTATGAGAGGACGCGGCTGGATTTTGATCGGGGCTCGCTGAGGTTTTGTGATATGAGGAAGTTTGGGAGGGTGTGGTTGAGTAAGGTGGATAATTTTGAGGAAATGACGGGGATTTGGCGTTTGGGGGTGGAGCCATTTTCTGATCAGTTTAATTTTGATAAATTTTGTGAATTATTTGAGGGGCGACGGGGTGCGGTAAAAAAATGGTTATTGGACCAATCTAAAATCGCAGGGATTGGGAATATTTATGCGGATGAAGCGTGTTTTTATGCTGGGGTGAGGCCGGATGCAGAGATTTCATCTTTGAGTAAAGATCGTTTGGAGAAATTATTCAATTCTATAATGATCGCCCTTAAACAAGGCATTCAGAATCGTGGAACCAGTATTTCTGATTTCCAAGATGCTTATGGCAAGATGGGCACAAATCAGGAATTGCTTTATGTGTATGGGCGAGGTGGCAAACAATGTTTAAATTGTAGTGAGGAATTGGTGAAGACGAGGTGTGCCGGGAGAGGAACGGTTCATTGTCCTGGTTGTCAGATTTGACTTGCAATTTGTGTTCCGAAAATCTAAAGTTCGCATATATGAAATTGAGGGATAATAAATGGGGCTTTGATTTGAAATTAGATAATCCTTTTAGGATTTTCCGGGTTTTGAGGGACATTGCTGTGAAAAAAGTTGGTGAGGAAAATGTTGTGGACTTGTCGCGTGGTGATCCGGGATATGGCTTTTGTCCATCGGTAAAAGGCAGGGAGTTTTATGCCTTTTTATTGGAAATAGATATTGTTTTTAACTATCCGGGTGAACATTTCGTGTCTGACAACCGTGATGATTTCGAGACGCTTTGGGAAAAGATTCAAAAAGTGGCGAGGGAGAATTACTCTGAGAAGAAAGCCGAAAGATTGCTGAAGGATTTCTATTTTTTCCTTACTCGTATAGAAAAATATACTGGAGAACAGGGATTGAATTGGGATAAAAAGAAAATTGTTTTTGAAATGTTTAAATATTCAACATGTGCGGGTGGATGTTACATGAATCCCCCGGGAGAAGAATTGGTGAGGGCGGTGGTGGCGGATCATTACAACAAAAAGCTGGGAATGGGAGTGGATTATTCTGAAGTTCAATTGATGCAGGGAGTTTCGCACGGTATTGGCACGATTTTTAAAGTTTTGTGTGATGAAAATATCGGCTATCTAAAACCTGGAGACAGCGTGCTGATTTCTTCACCCGTTTACGCGCCCTACAACACGATCATGGAGAATCGTGGACTGAATGTCGTATCGATTCCGATTGATCCTGCTACGGGCCAGGTAATGGGAGATTTGGATGAAATTTTGGCCAATGTACCGGACAATGTGAAGTTGATCTGTTTGATTGATCCAAATAATCCAAGTGGATTCATGAATTCTGAAGATTTCTTGAAGAAGATTGGTGATTTTGCTGAGGAAAAAGATTTGCTGATTGTTTCTGACGAGGTTTATAGTGATTTCTTTTTTGAAAGGAAAAAGTCGATTATGGAATTTGCGAGAAAGAGGTCGATTGTGATTGGGGGACGTTCCAAGATTGAAAGAAGTACTGGATTGCGTTTTGGTGAATATGTAATTGCCAAAGAAGCACAAAAATATATTGCTGAGGAATTGCTCGGAGGCAAGTTGGATATTGCGCAGGATTTGATGCAGCTTTTGACCTTTGCGAAGGCGCCGGGAGGCATTCACGGAGAATTCCAACATGTTACTTTTGTGACTGGGCCATCACAATATATGGGAATTGCTCATATGATTTTTGGGGATGAGGATAGGGATGAATATTTGAAAAGGATTAGATGCAATATGGAGAGTTTTTATGAGATTTTGGGAATGGAATATCACAAAAATTTGTATTACACCTGTTTGATCTGCTAACTATTCCTGGGCAGACTCGTGGTGAGTTGGTGGCGGAGGATTTGTTTGTTGGGCTGGCAGAAAAAGGTGTGGTGCTGATTCCGGCTAACTTGTTTTTCTCTGAGGAATTGAGAGCTGAGCGCGATTATCGTAGCTTTGCGAGAGGTTCGCTGCCGAATGTGACTTTTAGTAATCTTCAGAAGGGAGCCAAGTTGATTAAAGAATATATGACAGCATAAAAAAAAGCCCTCAGAGCGAGGACTTTTCTTAGGTTTTTTATTATACCCAGTTAGCAAAAATTAGTGCCATAATTACTAGGTTCACCAGTCGGTGACTCGTATTGATCAGGAAAAGGTTAAAAGAACTACCTTCCCAAAGCATTCCACCCAAATCTTTCATAGCCATGAAACCAAGCCAAATCCAAAATGCCAACATTGCTGCGGCTTCTGAACCTACGATTTCAAGCATTCCCATGAAATACCATAGGACATAAGCTGTTACCACGTTACTAAGAAAGGCAATTCCGTAAGTCATAGCCGGATTTTTGCAGTTCTTTTTGGCATCAGCGGCAGTGATGCCAGTTTCTTTCATCCAAGCTTTGCCAAACAACATTGGAGAATACCATAATGCGCCCGCTACAAAGGCCGCTGCACTAGCTACGAGTAGTGCGAGATAATTCACTTCCATAGGGAAAGAGGTTAATGATTGTCTTAGATTATAAGTGGAAGCGGGAGAATTGCAAGAAAGCTACTCTTGGATACCGAGGATTTGCCATAAATTTCCGCGGTGTTTGAGGATGAGGTTGAGGATTAAACGTCGGCCAGTATTACCTATAGGGATTTCGTCTTTTTGGAGCGTAATACCGAGATCTTGCCTGATCATATCGCCGATTTGTGCAATAGTCTCTATGTCCCCTTCTTGCTCATATGCCCCTATTGCTGCGGAAAGTGGGTTATTGAGATCGACAAGGTGATCTCCACGGTGAAAGATGTGCCTAGAAAATCCAGGTTCGCTTAGATTATTGACGGCGGAATTCTTTTTTGGATCGAGATAATCGGCCTCAGCAAAGGCTTCTAGCCCCTTTCTTAGCTGAATGCCTGTAAATGGTAGTGACCTTGGTGTTTTGCTCATATGGGAATTTGATTTTGGCGCTTATCCTAGTGCTTTTTGGGTGTTTTGTAAAGGGCTATAGTCTGATATTTAAAGGCTTGAGGCGATTGCCTTTTGAGGCTAAATGTTGTATAATATAGGTAATATAAAAAGAAAAACTATGACTCCAGAAAGCAAAAGATCTCTCTCAAGTGCACAAGAAATTGGTGCGCATATGATGAGAGAGTTACCTCAGGTCAATGATTTAGTGGAGGGCGAATTTCAAATTGAAAATGGCGCTAAGACGGGCGAAATGAAGAGAGAAAACAAGGAAGCGAGAGGGTTGCTGACTGATGAAGTTTTGTTCTTGTTAAAAAGTATTTATTCACTGAAAGGAGGTGGGGATCTTAGTAAATTGGAGATGTTTTTGATTGATTCAAAGACATATTTACAGTCTTCTGGGCTCAAAGAGATGGAACTTTTGATGAAAGAGACAGTTAATGGTGATGCAAAGGCTGCGAATAAAAAAATGGCTGAAATTTATGCTTTTATGAAGATGAAATTGGATAATAAACTTTCTAAAAGAGCTTCTAGCGGAAAAACTGTTAGTAGCATGACTGAGATGACTAGAGATGATGTGGGGGCTAGTTTGCCGCCTGATTTGCAAAAGCAGCTTGGCTTTAATAGGGCTAATTTGCAGGATATTCCGGCAAGAGGCACAAATACTAGAAGAATGAGTGGTTATAGGGATTAAACAAAAAAACGGAAAAATTATCAGCAAAACAAAAAGCGTTTAACAAGAAGTTTGAGGCTATACTCCCCCGTTTAAAGGTGGCCCCAGGTGTGGTTGCGCGCAAAAAATTGAATAGTTGTGTGAAACTGCTGGAAGAACCGGCTGGGGAATTTGAAAATCTCAGTATTTGTTGGCGCAAAGCTCATGAATTGGGGATTTTTGAGATTAAAAAGGGTGATAAATTGCCTAATTTAAATAAAGAGGAACTGAATATTTTGATGGGATATGTGGACAAACATCAGTTCAATTACAAACGTGAGAAGATTTTTCCGGTGGAAGGAGATAAAAAGATGAATTCTTACGCACATATGACTGTTGCAGCCAAGGATATGGTTAAATTTTGGCCTTATTTGCAACTAAAATTTCCAACTCTTAAATACAAAGGAAAACGTGAACATATTTTGAAACTTGTGACAAAAATTGCTGGAATGAAGACATTCACGGACAAAGATTGGCACAAAGCCTTTAAAGACATGGGATATGATAGTAAATCTGAAATTGCGAAATATATTACGGGACGAGAAGGGGTTTATCAGCTGATTTTGGCTTATCAAAGGGCTGTATCACCTTTACATGACAAGTTGAAACTCTCAGATCTAAAGATGAAAGACGGCAAAGATCATCCAAAAGTGGCGATTGTTCTCGGAATAACTTCGGATGTGAGGGCTTCAAAGGTTGGGACTGCGAAGATGGGTGCTGCCAAAGCTGCTACCCAAAAGGCTCCTCCTGTGAAAACCGCTACCCAGAAACTTAAGACGGCATTTCAAAATTATTCAGAATGATAGGCTTGAACTCTTTTGGAAATGGGGCTTTAGACCCGTAGATTGCCTGGGTTCTGGGCGGGACTAAAGTTCCCACTTCCGCATAAATACAGTTTTTCTTAAGACGGCATTTCAAAATTATTCAGAATGATAGGCTTGAACT
>JAESSS010000041.1 GCA_016763975.1 Candidatus Altimarinota bacterium | reverse complement strand
GCGACTTTTTGTTTTTCGAGAATGTCTTTGACCTTCTCGAGTTTATCGCGGATTTTGCCGGCCTTTTCGAATTGTTTTAATTTGGCATAGTACATCATTTGTTCGTTGAGGATTTTCATGATGTGGTCCCCTTTTCCTTCAAGAAAACGTTCGACGCCTTCGACGATTTTGGCATATTCCCCTGTGCTGCATTTGTCGATACAGGGCGCGATGCAGCGTTTGATGTAGTAGTCGAGGCATGGGAATTTGATTGTGCGGTTTGTTACTTTTACTTTGTTGTTGTCTTGCATCACGATGTCGAGGCTGCAGTGGCGGAAGGGGAATATTTTTTTGATAAGTTTAAAAGTATCTTTTATTTTGTGTGCTGCTGATTTTGGTCCGAGGTAGGTTGCTCCGTCTTTTTTCACTTTTCGTACTATTTGAATGCGTGGGAAATCTTCTTTTGTTATTTTTATGTAAACGAAATTTTTATCATCTTTCATGATGATGTTGTATTTTGGTTTGTACTCTTTGATTGAATTAAGTTCTAGGATTCCAGCTTCTAATTCGGTATCGGTAACGAGCCATTTCACTTCGACCATTTTTTCCATCAATTTTTTTGTGCGATAAGAATGTTCGTATCCTTTTTTAAAATACTGTTTTACGCGTTTGCTAAGATCCTTCGCTTTGCCGATGTAAATTACTTTTTCATCCTTGTCGTACATTTTGTAAATTCCCGGTGATTTTGGGAGTTTGTCGAGGATCTTTTTTAATTCTTTTTGTTCAATCATGATTGGGAGTATACTGCCTTTATGACTGAATTAGAAAAGAAACTTTGGAAGCGAACAAATTGGGTTGTTCGGGTTCTTCGTATTGTTCCTTTTGTGAGCATGGTTGCTGTTTGTAATAATTTGGCTTTTGCTAAGGTGGATGCAAAAAGTGATATTGATTTGTTTATCGTGGCCAAGAAGGGGCATATGTTTACTGTGAGGTTTTTTACAGTGATTATTTTACAAATTTTGGGGGTGAGGATGCATGGTGACAAAGTGTCTGGACGGTTTTGTTTGAGTTTTTTTATTGATGAAAGTCATTTAAATCTGAGGCCTATCGCGATTTCTGAAGATATTTATTTAGCTTTTTGGATTAAATCTTTGATTCCTTTGATTGATAATGGTGTTTCTGAAGAATTTTTGGAGGAAAATTTTTGGGCTGAGAGATTTTTTGAGAATAAAAGTGATTTTGTGATGGATCGTTCCAAAGTTTTGAAGAAAAGTTGGTTTACCGCTGTGCCGAGGGCGATGTTGTGGTTTTTGTTTGGTGATTGGTTCGAAAGTTTGATTGGGCGTTGGCAGTTGGCGAGAGCGCGTTGGAAATCTGCACCTTACGATGATGGGGTTGTTGTAGGAGAAAATATTTTAAAATTTCACCATCATGATCGTAGAACTTATTATCGTGATCAGTTTTTTGACAAGTTTGGAAAGGATGCTAAGGTTGTGCAGGATAATTTCTTACAAATTTGAATATGATGAATTTTGAGGAAGCTTGGAGGGATTCTTTTAGGGATTTTGCTGCTATTAATGGTTCTGAGACTGCTTGGGGTGAAGTTTCAGCTGAAGATTTGAGATTGGCCTATTCTTTGCTTGGTGAAAATATTGTTTTTCGCGGTCAGAATGAATCTCGTGGTACTTATGATGTACGTGATACTTTAGTTGAGGATTCTGAGGTTTATTTGATTATACAATATGTTTCTGCTATTCCGGTGACAGGTGAGGAGAGTGGTCGTTTGCGGCTTCCCTTATCTGTTTATAGAGAGGCTTGGCAAAAAGCCCTTGGTATTTGGTATAAACGCACTCCAGGAACTTTAGGCTAATTTTCCTCTGCGTTCTTGTTTTTAAAGGTGAGGTTTATTGCTGTGCCGCCGAAGCCGTAGTTTTTGCGGATTTCGTTTTCTAGGTAACGTGGGTAGGAGAAGTGGAGATTTTTAGGGTTTTTGAAGAAAAGTACGAATTTTGGTGGGTTGGTGTCGACTTGTGTTCCGTAGAAGAATCGTGGTTTTTTGTTTTTTGCACTTGCTGGCAAGTGTTTCATTGTAGTTTTTTGTAGGAATGCGTTCAGTTCACCAGTATCAATTCTCTTGTTTCGTTCTACCATTATTTCTTTGGAAAGTTCTAGTAGTTGGAAAATATTTTTTCGGTTTTTGGCTGAAATAAAGACCACTGGTGCCCATGGGGCAAAAGCGAATTTCTTTATCAGTCTGCGCAACATATAATCGCGTGCTTCGTCACCGTCTTCCATTAAATCGATTTTATTTACGGCCAAAATCAGACCTTTTTCTTCTTGAAGTGCAAATTCAGCGATGTGACAATCTTGTGCGGTAATTCCTAATTCTCCATCAATTAACAGTACAACTATGTCTGAGCGTTCGATTGCTGAGAGACAACGTAGAACTGAGAATTTTTCGATGCCTGATTCTACTTTTCCACGACGTCTAATTCCAGCGGTGTCGATCAAATTGTATTTTTCGTCGTTGTAAGTGATTTCAGTATCGGTAACGTCTCGTGTGGTTCCGGCAATTTCTGAGACGATTACTTTTTCCATGCCAATCATTCCATTTACCAATGATGATTTACCGGCATTTGGTTTTCCTAGAATACAGATTGAAGTGGTTTTTGGTGCTTTAGTTTCTTTTTCACTGTGGTCTTCTTTTTTGTATCCCTGTTTTTTGAGATTGTCGACTATTGCGCTGTTTAATTCGTCGATTCCTAGTTTGTGGATTGCTGATATTTTGATCGGTTCTCCAAATCCAAGTTCGTATATGTTGTATGAATTTTCTTCGATGCTTTCGTTATCACATTTGTTTGCGATTAGAACTACTGGTTTTTCCGATTTACGCAGAATGCTTGCTGCTGTGAAGTCATCTACAGTCAGTTCGCTCATTGCGTCGATAACGAATAAGATGAGATCTGCGTCCCCTATTGCGATGTTTGCTTGAGATTGTACGTCGGCTTCGATGTTTTCTTGTTTGCCATATTCAAGTCCACCTGTATCGATGAGGATACATTTGTACTCTTGGCATTCGAATTTTTGTGAAATTTGATCGCGTGTGGTACCGGCTTCGTCAGCGATAATGGCATGTCTTTTGCCTATTAGTCTGTTGAAGAGTGTTGATTTGCCTACATTTGGCCTGCCGATAATGGCTATTTTGGCCGGTGAGGGGTCCATTGTTATCTTTAATTAGTGAAGTTGATTATATATAGAGACTTTAAAAAATCAAGCTTTTATGGTATAATAGGGGGAATTAAAGTTTATTATGAAAGTAAAGGATCTAATAAAGAAAGTGCTTGTGGCTGCTGTTTTAGCAACTGCTTTGTTTAGTATGAATGTTGTTTCTGCCGCTACGATTGAAGGTCTTGATAAACAGATTCAGGAAACAACGCAACTTTTGATTGATGCGCAGGATATTAATACGGTTAGTGAAGCCAAATTTTCCGAGGGGTATATGGATGCTTTGCGTGCCAAAATTATTAAGTTAAATGACGAGAAGAATGCAGTTTTAA
The DNA here is from genome assembly GCA_016763975.1 of Candidatus Altimarinota bacterium. Lineage (GTDB taxonomy): Bacteria > Patescibacteriota > Gracilibacteria > UBA1369 > LOWO2-01-FULL-3 > NORP293. The sequence goes on along the minus strand of JAESSS010000041.1, from coordinate 3,096 downwards.
AAGCGGCCAATGAACCTTTTGTTGGGCCTCCTCAGCTGGAGCCTGTTGGCGAAACTATTCTTCCGAATACTAATAAATCTGTGGTTGAGTGCAAGTTGATGATGAATTACGTTGCAGGGAATCGTAAAACCGTGAAAAAAGATCTTTTTATTGCTAGGCCTGACAAGGGTTTGTCTGTGAAATTTGTGGATGGTTCAGAAAGCCCACTTTTCATTCAAGATGTACTTGGTTGTGGGATCAAAACCGGAAATATTAAGTTATGGATGGCGCCTTACTATGTGAGGTTTTTGTTGGAGTTTGCTTTGAATATTGCCGGAGTATTGGCTTTGTTGGGGATTGTGATTGGTGGATATTTATTGTTGTTTGCTGGAGTTACTGAGGATAAAGAAAAAGGCAAAAAAGCGATTATTTATGCTATTGGCGGTTATGTTATGACTTTGGTAGCTTGGGCCGTGGTCAATATCGTAATTTCCTTCCTGACTATCTAACTGATCCTGGAATATTCATCTAGGATGTTTATTCCATTTTTCGCGTACTGTTTGTAGAAGTTGTTTTTTGAAATTGCTTTGATCGAAGTGTGATGCGTGTTCGCGGATGTTGTGGTGGTTAAATTTTCGTTTTTGGAATTCTTCGATTGCCTTTATTAGTGATTGTGAGCTTTGTTCTTCAAAGAATACGCCGGTTTGCTCTGTGATGGTGTCCAGTGCTCCCCCTTTGTTGTATGCGATTACGGGTCGCCCTGAGGCCATTGCTTCTAATGGAGTGATGCCAAAGTCTTCTAGTTGAGGGAATATCAGTGCTTCACAGTTTGCATAAAGATCTTTTAGTTCTTCATCTTCTACAAATCCTAAGAATTCGATGTTTCCTTTTGCTTGTTTTTGTAATTCTTCTTTGCAAATTCCGCTTCCAACTATTTTTAGTGGTAGTCCTATTTTATTGAAAGTTTCGACGATTAAATCAAATTTTTTGTAAGTTGTTAGTCGTCCAACTGCGAGGAAATATCCTTCAGTTTCTTTTGATGATTTGTATTTTTTTGTGTTGATTGCCGGGTGAATTATTTCTGAATCTCGCCCATAGTATTTTTTGATACGTCTTTGTGTGGTGCTTGAATTTGCGATGAAATGGTCGACTCTATCTGCTGACATTCGATCCCAAATTCTCAATTTATGCATTTTTCTTTTGCCTATTTCTTTGATAATGGGATTCATTTTGTATTCGCTGATGTATTGGTGCCAGTTATCCCATGCGTAGCGCATTGGGCTGTGACAATAACAAAGGTGTAGAGTTTCCGGTTTTGTGATAATTCCTTTTGCGCAGCAGTGTGAGCTGGAAATCACGATATCGAATTTACTAAGGTCAAAAAGTTCGTATGCGTATGGCATTAGTCCGAGATAGAATTGGTGTTTGCTTTTGGCAAAAGGGAGTTTGTTGATGAAGGAAGTGTGGACGGTGGCGTTTTCTAGCCCTTTGAATTTTTTTGGGTTGTAGATTGAAGTAAAGATTTCCGCTTCGGGGAATATTTTGTGTAATTGCAAATTGACCTTTTCGGCACCGCCGTAGGTTGTCATCCAATCAAAAACGAGAGCGATTTTTGCTTCCTTGAAACTCATGCCTCACATTCTATCAACTATTCATTGATGTGGAAAGAGCCTTCACCAGTGAGTTTGTCTATGATGTCTCCATCTTTTCTTTTGGCTGCATCTTGCGATTTTTCTTCTTTCACTTGTTCTTGTGGAGCGAGTCCTGTGCCCTCTTTTTTTACTTTTTCTAATTGTTGAGTGAGAGTACTTTTGTCTGATATTGCTTTTTTGCTTCCGATGAGCTCTTTGATGTTTTGTTTATCACTTATTTTATCTTGGGCTTTTGTTTTGAGGATTTGTATTACTTTGTTGTCGGGATCTTTTTCTAATAGTCTGTCTGATAATGTGATTACATCTTGAAATTTACCTTCTTGTAGCCATATTCCCGCTAATTCTATTACTGCGTCTTCGTCCTTTTTTTGTAGTTCTGAATGGGCTTTTGTGGAAATGTCAGTTGTCAGTTCTAGTTGGCTGGATTTTTTGCTAAGTAGATACATCAGGAATGCGAAGCCGATGACGTCTGCTGCTAGGACAGGTAAAGTCATATTGAATTGTAAGAGGAAATTGTGTGCGGTATGTAGAAGGACTGCGATTGCTAATCCTTTGAGGATCATGTTTTGTTGGAATGCTTGACTGCGTGCCAGTCCAAATATTTTCTGGATTATGCGAGAAAACCAGCTGGATTGTCCTTGTAGTTTTGCTGCTGTGGCGATATCTGGTGAGAATTTGCCAATTCCATAATAGTATCCGTAAATTCCGGAGAAAATCATGTGAGCTGCTGCTGTGAAAATTGACCGGAAGACAAACATTTGTATCAATTCGCCTTGAGCAAGTACGGGCCACCAATTGTAAAGATAGTAGGCGTTTTCGATAAATGCGAAGCCGAGTGCTGATGCTAGAGAATATCTGATTGCGTCTTCTAAGCTATTTATGAGGGCTGTTCTCTTGTCTATTGATTGAATTACATAATGTTTCAGTAATTCTTCCATTGCTGCAAATAATATGAATATTAATGCGAAATTTAAGTTGGTTTCGAGTACGTTGTTGTTGATAAAGGCTTCCAAATTGTATTTTGGAAATGCGCCCCAAAAATATTGGATTCCCAACATCGCTGGTGGTGATAAACATCCAATTAAAAAAACGAATGCAATTGTTTTCTTGCTGTTTTCGCTTTTTCTAAAAAGTAGATATAGCCAAATAGCCGCGGGTGCGGCTGCAGCTATACCGCATAATGCTAGAAGGGCTTTTGGGTCGTTAAACATTAATGCGGTATTTTAGGCTTTTAGCTTTCAAATTTATAAGTGTCTGATCCTCCTTCTTTTGCTGGTTCAGCGGCAGTATCAGCTGGCGTTTCAGTAGCTGGAGCTGCGTCTGGAGTAGCTGGTTCAGCAGCAGGAGTAGCTTCTGGAGCAGCTGTTTCTGGTGCTGGAGGATCTGGAGTTGTTTCTGGAGTCGCTGTCTCTGGAGCAGGATCTGGAGTTGTTTCTGGAGTAACTGTCTCTGGAGCAGGATCTGG
>JAESSS010000003.1 GCA_016763975.1 Candidatus Altimarinota bacterium | reverse complement strand
GGGGTGGATAAGGTGGAGAAAAAAGGCGAGGGATTTAAAGTTATTTTTAAGGATGGTAATTCACGGCTCTGTGACAAATTGATTCTTACTACTGGGGGGCATGCGTATAGGAGTACTGGATCGAGTGGAGATGGTTATTCTTTTGCTCAATCTTTGGGGCATAGTATTAGTGAACTGGCTGCGACTTTGACTTCTTTTTCTGCTAAGGAAAAATGGGTGAAAGATTTGGCTGGAGTTTCTGTGCAGGATGCCAAGTTAAAGATGGGAGGCAGTGAATTTGTGGGGCCGATTTTGTTTACACATAAAGGAGTGACTGGTCCGGGGATTTTTGCTTTATCGTCTTTGTCGGCGTTTGCGCAATGTTCTAAGGAGGAGCCACTGAATCTCTCTATTGATTTTGTTAATGGAAAAAATTACGAGGCGCTGACGGAGGAAATTTATCGAAAACGAGTTGGAGGCAAAACGCTTTTAAAGGTTTTGAATGGATATGTGCCGAAGTCTATTTTGGCTGTGATCTTTAGATTATTGGAGATGGATGGGACTAGGAGGGCGGATGAAGTGGCCAAAAAGGATATCAATCGTTGTGTGGAGTATTTGAAGAATTTTTCGGTTACCTTGACTGAACGTACACCGGGTGCGGAGATCGTGACGGCTGGTGGTGTTGATCTAAAGGAAGTGAATCAAAAAACCATGGAATCAAAAATATGCCCGGGGCTATATTTTGCCGGTGAGTTGTTGGATGTTGATGGATTTACGGGTGGATACAATCTGCAGATTGCGTGGGCCACTGGTCGATTGGCTGGGCTGAGCGCTCTTGGTTAAGACTTTTAAAGTAGTTGGTGATTTTGTGATCCATCCAGATATGGCGTTTTTCGATTGGAACTTTGAGGGTGATTCCTTCCAAACTAGTACAACGACTGAGGGCCACATAGATTTGTCCGTGGGCAAAGGTTCCCCTACCAATGTCGATAATTACTTTTTCGAAGGTCTTGCCCTGACTTTTGTGGATTGTTACCGCCCAAGCTAGGCGCAAAGGAAATTGGTTGAATGATCCGGCTATTTCGGTATCGATTTTCTGGGTATCTTCGTTGAAAAAATACTTATGAATGTTCCAGCTGTGTTTGGTTACGGTAACAGTTTTGCCTGTATCCAGGGCAACTGTGAGTACGTCGTCCTTTTCGAATTCATCGAACTCTATTTTGGTCACTTTGCCGATACTGCCGTTGACCCAACGTCCGGCTGAATCGTTGTTGAGGAGCATTACTTGGGCGCCAACTTTTAATGCCAATTCCATGTGAGTGGGCAGGCTACGTTTGGAGAATTCTCCATCGAGCTCTCCAAAAAATGTTTGTGCTTTGGCTCCGAGTTTTTTCGATTCTTCGAGGTTTTTCTTGTCGGCCGCTGCGTTGGTTGTGGTGAGAGTGATTACAAAATCTTCAGACTTGTCAGGATTATGACGTTCGTTGAGCACGTTTATTTCTTGTTGGTTGATGCTGTTGTTGCGTACTTTGTTGAGAAGTGTGATGAAGTCATTGTCTTTTTGGCGGTAAACTTTTTCTAATTCCAAAAAGGTCAGATCGATATCTTGCAGAGCTTTTGCGGAAAAAAAGTAGGGACTGGCGTATTGTGTGCGAAACATTTCTTTTTCGGTAGCACCTGCAACTACAGGCGGCAATTGGTACAAATCTCCGATGAAAACCATTTGAATTCCGCCAAAGGGAATATTTTGTTCTTGGCGATAATGTCGCAATGAGACGTCGATGCAGTCGAGAAGGTCGGCGCGGAGCATAGAGGCTTCGTCGATGATTATCATGTCGAGATTGGCGATTGTTTTGATGCGTTTGGGTGGGAGTTTGTGCTCGAGGACTTTTTCTGGTGTGATATTTGGTGGAATGAGAAAAAACGAGTGGATGGTCTGACCCTCTACGTTTAGGGCAGCTACTCCGGTTGGTGCGAGGATAGCAGCTCGTTTTTTGCTAGTCGCTTTGAAATGTTCAAGAAGAGTGGATTTGCCCGTTCCGGCATTTCCCGTAATAAAAAGGCTTTGATGTGAATTCTCTAATAAATTCAGAGCCCTCTCGAATTCAGCGTTAATTTCGATTTGTGTTTGTTTCATGTTTGCAGAAGATACAGTAAAAAGATTTCAAAATGAAGATCTTGCACTTGACCACCGCAATTGATATCTTACTCTCCTTTATTTTAAGCTAATGAGTGAAAGTCCAGAACAAGTTGATGACTATTTAGCAGATTTTGAATTGCTGAAGGACGCGTATATGGATACGAAGACATTTACTGCACTTGTGAATGTATTTCTTTTACTTAGTGACGAAGATAAGCAGAGAGAAGACATGAGTAATATTTTTTTTAATGCTTTTGATTTTTTGTTTGGCCGTATCCAGGAACACATTAAATTTGCATTCCAGAATATGGATTTCGGTCTTAGTTACCCTGATTCTATTGAAAGTGCAAAGGAATTTCTTGAGATTTCTGCTTGGGCTTTGGAAATTCTAAAAGACGAACCTTGGATTGGTAAAAGGAGTGAGTCACATGCTAACATGGAGGATTTTGTGAAAAAAAGAACTGAGGTACCTGAAACAAACATGCTTGATGAAAGACTGGGGGAATTTAGAGCGTATTTTGAACCGGATTGCTGGCCTAATCCACCAGATCCTTTGGATTTTTATTTTCAGGAGATGTCAGGTTTGTTGGGCCAATTGGGGCCTTTGATCCACTGGTTTAATCGACTTTCCGAGAATCAGTCTGAAGCTGCACAGGCTCTTTTGCCTAAATACAGGAAACGCGTGGAAGCATTTACTAATTGGTATCTTGGGGAGATGGAAATGCCTGATGTGACTGAGATGTCTAGGTTATGGTACAAATTGCATCCTAGAGAAAGGGATCCTAAAAGGGAGCGAATCGATGCTTTGGTGGAAAAGTATAGGAGAAAGGCAATGGAAGAAGTTGATGTGGAGGCAAAAATTGAGGCGATTGTCCTTAATGTGGAGAAGAGAAATATGCAAAAGAAGCTAGCTATTTTGATTGGCAAAATGGGTAAGTTGGAACGGATGGCTAAATTAAAAAGAGTACTGGAACGAGAAGATGAGTTTTATGCGGGGTTGTGGAGTGATGACGGTTCTTTTGAGAATGTTGTTATTGAGGGTTGGAATTTAAAAGCTGATTATACTGAAAGGGAATTAAAGAAAGAGTTCCAACGTAGAGCTCTGGAAGTACATCCTGATCATAAGCCCGAAGAGGAAAAAGAGGTTTGGGCTAAGGAGTTTAGAGATTTATGTGATGAGTATGAACTTTTGATGGAGATTTGTAAGACAATTGACACTTGAGGGATGAGGCTTGTAATGTCGTAATATAAATAATCAATCATATATGTCACAAGGAGTTTTTAAATCAGCAAGTGGACCGGAATTTTTTTATGAGGGGGATACTGATAACACCTTCGTCCGAGAGGCTTTTAATCATGTGGGTTTAGATAGAAATCTCGTTGAACTTTTTGATGAAAGTTTTGGTTTGGAGAGAGTGGATATACAGGCAATACACAAGATTTGTTCTGTGTTTGCATTAAGGATTCAGGAAGCTTCGTTTTTGCCAGAGGATGTGCTGCGAGTTAGTAGGAAATTTAGTAGTCATTCACGAGTTAATACTTTTGAAGGCCAGCACTTGCTTACAAGCTTTCGACATGCTATTTCTGAGGCAATTATTGCTTTGATGGAGGTATTGGAGGTAGATGCTCCAGTTGAATTGATGCCACCAGAGCTAAATGAAAATGGAAGTTTAACAATTGAAAAAGACGATGGAGGGACAAGGCTCAAGGAGCTAAGTTTCTTGCAGCCTCAACTCGAAGTACAAATAGCTGAACTTTTGGGCTGTGATTTTGTCGATAGGCTGAATGAAATGCTGAAGAGTGTAGCTGATAGCATTATATTACGCTCT
>JAESSS010000040.1 GCA_016763975.1 Candidatus Altimarinota bacterium | reverse complement strand
ATCACCCGGATAAGCCTCACGTCCTGGTGGACGACGAAGTAGTAGGGACATTTCACGGTAAGCTACCGCGTGTTTAGACAGATCATCGTAAATGATCAAAGCGTGTTTGCCTTGAGCCATGAAGTACTCAGCAATTGCAGCTCCGGCGTATGGTGCCAAATATTGCAACACCGCGGAACTTGCAGCTGGAGCAGAAACGATGATTGTATAATCCATTGCTCCTGTTTCTCTTAGTTTTTCGATTACTTGTGCTGTTTTGGTTTCACGTTGTCCGATTGCAACGTAGATACAGATCATGTCTTGGCCTTTTTGGTTGTTGATTGTATCGAGTGCAATAGTTGTTTTTCCTGTTTGGCGATCTCCGATGATTAGCTCACGTTGTCCACGTCCAACTGGAACGAGGGCGTCGATAGCGATGATTCCTGTTTGAAGTGGTTCGTGTACTGATTTACGTACCATAACTCCCGGAGCGCTTGCTTCGTGTGGCATCATTTTGTCTTTTTTGATCTCACCCTTTCCATCTAGAGGATTACCAAGTGGATCCACTGCTCTTCCGATGATTTCTTCCGAAACAGGGATAGAGAGGAATTGTCCTGTAGATTTCACGAAAAGTCCTTCACGTAGTTCTAGACTTTGTTGGATTACGAGGGCAAAAACTGCGTTTTGTTCGAGATTCATCACTAGTGCTTGGGTGTCTAGACCTTCGACAGTGACGATTTCGTTCATTTGAAGACCGGAAAGACCTTCAATTTTGATAACTCCATCTTTGTAAGAAGTGATTACTCCTTGATGGGATTTGTCTTTTGAAGTCTCTGTATTAGCATTTTTAAGTGCGTCTGAGAGGCTTGAAAGGAAATTTTGTAGTGTTTCTTGTGCCATAGTATTTAGATTAAGCAGCGGTTAGTGATAGGAATTTTCTCACTCGTGAGTGCCATGAATGATCGAGAACTTCGCCGTTCTTGAAAACTCTCATGCCTCCGATGAGCTTTTTGTTTATTTGAAAGATAGGAAAACTCAATGGGTTTTCTTCTGTCAGTTTTTTGCGGATGTCTTTGCGTAATGTTAGTTCGATTTCGCGTGGAGCTTGTACGATGATGTGGGCGCTGCCAGCTACGTTTTTGGCGAGGGCGTTGATGCCTTCGCAGAGTTGTTGGTAGCTGATGCCGATGAGCAGTTTTTTCACTGCTGAAGCAATTGCGTTGTCGGTTGGGATTAGTTCGTCTACTTGTTTTTGGCGTGTTTTGAGATCTGCTAGGTAGAATTTTGAATCAAGAGTGTCTAAGTATTGTGGGAATCTACCGGTGAGATATTCGACAGCGGCCATGAAAAAGTGATTTCCTTTGATTGATGTTTGTTTTGGATTTTCGATATATTTAACAATCAAAGTGAGGTCAGCCATAAAATCTTTTGGAGATACTTTGGCTAGATAGAGCTTAAAAGTTGAAGGAATGTGTAGTGCTTTCATCTTATGAGCTCTGTCTTCGGCTCCAAGCTTGAAGAATCCCTCATGCTTGCTAGCAAAGTCAGTGATTTGGTAGGTCAGTGATGTGAAGAAGTTTTTAAGCATAGTTTTTCCAAGAGGATTTAATACTGTCGTTGATAACATTTTCTGGAACTTTGTTTTCGACAATTTCTAGAATTATCTTAGTCATTAGTTCCTTGATTTCGCTTTCTGCATCTTTGATAAGTTGTTCTTTCTTTTTATCAATTTCAGCTTGGGCTTTTTCCATCATTGTACTGCGAGCTTTTTCCATTTCTGCAACTAGCTCGGTACGTTTTTATTCTGTGAATTTTTGTAGTTTAGAAAGTTCGTCACGGAGTTTAGCTTCAGCCTTCTGTCTGTCTTCGTGGCTTTTTTCTGACTCCTTTTGAAATTTTTCTTGAAGTTTTTGCGCCTCGTCGATACTGTCAGTTATTTCTTTTTGGCGTTTTTCAAGAAACTTATTGATAGGTTTATATAGAAGGTAGATTAATACCACCATCAACACAGCTGTGTTGCCTAGATAAAGCACCATGCTCCATAAGTCGATTCCTAAACTGGCTAATTTATCCATCATAGTTTAATGGGAGTTTAGAATACGAATAAAATGATAAGTGAGATAACTAGTGCGTAAATCGCTGTAGACTCTGCAAGAGCGATAGCAATAATCATGTTTGTGAAGATCTTGTCAGATACTTTTGGATTGCGAGCCATTGCTTCTAGAGCACGACCACCAACAATTCCTTCACCGATTCCTGAACCTACTGCACCGATACCCATACATAGGCCTGCTGCCAATAATTTTGCTGCTTCTACTTCCATAATTTAGTTTGTTAAATGGTAAGAATAGAAAATTAAATACTTTGTGGTTTGCGCACTGCGTTTAATGCTGACGAGATATAAAGAATCGACAACATTGCAAACACGAATGCTTGAACAAATCCTGCTAAAGTTCCAAGTATCAAAAATGGAATTGGAGCAAGGAATTGAGTGTAGGTACTAATACCTGAGATAATTATAATAATAACCCCTCCAGCGAAAACGTTGCCGAAGAGACGAGTAGAAAGTGAGGCTAGTTTGGCTACTTCTCCAATAATATCTAGTAGTCCGAGGAAGATATTGAGAAATGCCATTGGAATGTCGCTGAGTTTGCGGATTTTCCAGAGTTGGTCGATTTTGATGAAGTTTCCGATGTGTCTTATTGGGTGAATGAAGAGTGCGAGGATGTGTGACAAAAATACAATGAATATTGTATATGCAATCGGCAAACTATAGTGAGATGCCGGTGTACGGAAGAGTTTTATTCCATCTTCAGTAACAATGCTTTCTACCAATGGTAGGTATGCGAATTGATTTGCTACTAATAGGAAGAGGAAAATTGTGAAAATTAGTGGGAAAAACTTCTTGGCTGTTTTTTTATCTCCAAAAGCAATGACCATCTTTTGCATAATGAAATCCATCAACATTTCGAAGGCAACTTGAGCTTTTGTTGGTTTAACTCCCGCTCCCTTACGGATGTAAAGTGCTGCCAATATAATAATGATAGAAACTAAGAATGTTCCCATGTGTGCGTTTGTGATCGCGAATGGACCGATATCTGTAATCACGTCCGGTGCCAGTTTGATTGTAGGGATTTCAGCCATTAATTTTTTTCTTAGCGTATTTTCTTAGTTGTTTGTAGAGCACGACCTGAGTGATGGGAAAGCTTGCTATTAGTCCGATGAGAAAGAATGTCGGATAGGTTTGCACTTGTTGGTCTAGTAGGTAGCCGCCTCCTGCCAATATTGCGATAACTATTATTGTTGTTGCGGTAGTTTGCAAGAATACTCTGATTCTTGTACTGCCCCAGGTTTCAATTAAGTCTATTTTTGGCTCTTCTTTATCCATTTGGGTACGACAAATTAAGACTTTTCCGCTTAAAACGGACAGAGTTTAGGCGAAGTTTTTGAAAAAATCAAGGGTGAAAATTTTGAGTGTTTTTGGGGGCTGGTTTCGGGGTGGCAAATATAAATAAAGGTCGGCCTCAATCGATGCAATTCGCTTTAGATTGAGGCCGGT
>JAESSS010000039.1 GCA_016763975.1 Candidatus Altimarinota bacterium | reverse complement strand
ATAAGGGCAACAAAGGTTTCACCTTTTCGCTTATTCTAGCGCTTACACTTGCTGTAGTTGCCGAGATGATAGGGCTACACTTTATTATTGGAGCTTTCTTGGCAGGACTATTTTTGCATCAAGAAATATTTGAGGATGAGAAAGTGTTCAAAAAGATCGAGGATAGAGTTTTTGGAATGAGTTATAGCTTTTTGGCGCCTATTTTCTTTGCCACCCTGGCATTCCATTTGGATTTCACAGCGCTTTCAACTATGCCAATGTTTACACTGATGTTATTGGTGATAACTATTTTGGCTAAATTCTTTGGCGCAGCTTTGGGGGCTCATCTTGGAGGTATGAAAAAAGTTGAAGTTCTGGGCGTTGGTATCGCGATGAATAGCCGTGGGGCTGTGGATTTGATTATTGCCTCAATAGGATTGCAGGCAGGGGTAATAGGAGTGGATTTATTCTCGGTCTTGGTGATTGTTTCCTTTACTACGACGCTTATCTCAATTTTTGCGATGAGACCGATAGCAGAAAGGCTCAAGTCTTAAGAACTTCTAATTCCTCTTCTAGTTCCATCCATTCTTCTTCGTTTGCAGAGATTTCTTTGTCGATTTCGACGAGGCGTTTGTTTCTTTCTTCAGAAAATTGAGGAGAGTTGTCTTCGAACCATTGGAGGATGGCCTTTTTTTCCTCTTCGAGTTTGGCCATGCTTTTTTCAAGAGATCTTAGGTTCTTTTTGGCTTCTTTTAATTTGGCACGCAATTCTTTGCGTGCTTCCTTACCTATATCTATTTTGGGTTCAGTTGATATTCCCAAATCTTCTTCGATTTCTTTTTTCAAATGGTAAACATATTCTTCATAATTGTGGCTGTATCGTTTGATTTTGCCATTTTTGACTTCGACTATTCCACTGGCAACAATTTCGACAAAGGTTCGGTTGTGGCTGACAAAAATAATTGTGACATTGGACTGTTGAAGTGCCACAGCGAGAGATTCTACCGTTTCAAAGTCGAGGTGATTGGTAGGCTCGTCGAGCAAAATCACTTGGTTTTTTTGGAGCAATATCTGGGCGAGACAGAGACGGGCTTTTTCGCCACCACTGAGTACTGAAATACGTTTTTTTAGTGCTTCATTTTTGAATAAAAAGTTGCCGGCCATTTTGTAGATGTCCTGTTCAGAAACTCCAGGAGCTGATTTTTTTAAATAATCCCCTACTCTCTCTTCAGAATTTAGCGCAGCCGGAATATGTTGGGCGTAGTAGCCTATCTTGATGTTGTGTCCCCACCTGTAACTACCAGAGAGTGCGTTGAGTTGATTTGCGATGGTTTTGAGGAAAGTTGTCTTACCTTGGCCGTTATCGCCTAGTACTGCGATCCTGTGGCCTCTTTCGACATCAAAATTGATGTCTTTGGCGATTGATTTGTCACTATATCCGATTTCCAAGTCCTCGACATGCAGTGCGATTCCTTTTTTGTCCTCAACTTTGGGGATATTAATTTGTGTAGTGCTGAGGGGGTGGGCTATTTCGATAGTTTTCAGTCTGCCAATTTGTTTTAGTTTGGATTGAGCTTGAGATGCTTTGCTGGCTTTGGATCCAAAACGATCGACAAACTTTTGAAGATGCTTTTTTTCTCTTTCTATCTTGGTATTATGCCTTTCTGCTAAGGAAAGTTGCTCTTCTTTGTATTCCAAATATTCTTCTATCGGTCGAGGGTAGAGAGTCATTTTGCCGTTTTCGATCTCCAAAGTTTCGGTGCAGGTACGTTTAATAAATTCTCGATCATGCGTGATTAGTAGGAAGCTGCCATTATAATTTGCTAAAAAGTGTTCTAACAAAAGCTGTGTAGAAAGATCCAAATAGTTGGTTGGCTCGTCGAGCAACAATAGGTTTGGTTCTTTGAGCAGCATGGCAATTAATTTGACCCTCATTTGGTATCCACCAGCAAGAGAAACGACTTTTGCGTCTAACATTTCGTTTTTTACCTGAAAGTCACCAGCTATTTTGCCACATTCCCAATCAGCTTTGTCGCTGGAACGCATCAAGTAATCAATCACTGTTTCCTCATCGCTGTAGTCTGAATGTTGGGTTAAATGACCAATTCTTGTGGAATCGTGAACAGTTACCTTTCCATCATCAAAGTCTTCTTGGCCCACAATAATCTTGAATAAAGTGGATTTGCCAGCCCCATTTCGACCGATTACAGCAATCTTTTGTCTGTCTGTAACAGACATAGTAGCCTCATTCAAAATGGTCTGTGCACCATAGGATTTGGTGAGATCTGTGATTTGGAGCAAAGTTGCCATGAGCCGAGCATATAGACTAATGACTTTGAGCTCAATGGAAAAGATTTTTAGTACAAAAAAACACCCCACGAATGGGGTGTCTTTCCTTTTATAAGGCTTAAAACTAAGCTAGGCTTACTTTTATAGCGTTCATACCTTTAGGACCTTCAGCAACTTCAAAAGTTACTTTGTCTCCTTCGTTAAGGTCATTGAACTCTGCACCTTCTAACTCATTAGCATGGAAGAAAAGATCTTTTTCTTCACCCTCACGAGTGATGAATCCGAAACCTTTATCCATTAGACGAGCGATTACTCCTTCTTGCATTGTATAATGTTTAAGTTAACTTACTATCAAACTTTGACTGCCTAGAACTGAAACTCGACTATGCTTCTCCCTTGGACAACAAGACATTTGACGGCAGGACTGTATCATAGTTTAATAATTAATGCAATTTGATTTACAATAAAGAAAGTGCCACCGCTGAGGTAGCACTTTTTTGGACTTGGCTTTATGAAAATAGATAAGAATAATCAGATGGATGGGGGGAGTTTGCATTATCTCTGTTTTATGGTAGTGTCTAGTACTTTATGAAAGACATTTACAGAATCAATTGGGAAACAAATCCGACTTGCAATGAAGATTGCACTTTTTGTTTTGCTACATTTAATCTCCCTAGAGAAACTGGTGCTGTAGGTGAGGGCACTGAAAATTTCAGAAGTCCACTGAACACGCTGGAGGCTAAAATGCTGATAGACTCGGCACACGAAATTGGAGCGAAGGAGTTCTTGTTTGGAGGTGGAGACCCGTTTATTAGAAAAGATATGCCTGATTTAATTGGCTATGCAGATGAACTGGGACTAAAAACCATTGTAGATACTAACTGTTTGATATTAGCCACAAGAGAAGGACTTTTGGAGGCCGTTGCACCCCATATAGGCCGTATTGGAATACCATTTGATGGTTCGGATCCCAAAACAAATGACTATATGCGTAGTAAACAGGGGGCTTACAGAAAGCAATTGAAGGTTTTGAGAGCTAGTGAAAGCTATGACTATGAGGTTAAGGTAAATACAATTGTTACAAAACAAAATGCCAAGTCCATTCCGGATATTGCTAGGCTTTTGGCTGATAGCAAGGTGGATAGATGGAGTCTTGACCAATTCATACCTCAGGGAAGGGGCGAAACTAATGCTAGGAAATATTCGATTGATGACTCTGATTATTTTGCGGTAGTGGAAGCAGCAAAAGAAGTAGCTGCTCAGGTAGGGGCTACATTTGAAATAAGCGGTGGCGATATAGAAACAAAGACTGGAACAGTACTGATGTTTTCTCCTCAAGGGGTGGCCTATATTCCTGATTGTTCTGACAAATTGTATATAGGGAGTATCAGATATATGACATTGCGAAAGATATTGCAGGCCGCTACACATTTTGATGCGGGCAAACATATGCGTCGATATGTGGAATGAGATACAAAGACGCCCCTTGCATCTACTGTTAATGAGAAGGGTTTTTGGGATAAAGAGTTTATCGGACAGTGCCCTTAGCCTTTTGGGCTTGTTTGTGCTATAATCTTATGATAATTCGGTGTTATTCATACATATAATATGTTCAGGAATCTTAAAATTAAAGTGAAATTATTGGCTGGATTTTCAATAATTATTGTTATGTTCGCTGTATTTGGGGTCTATACCCTTGTCAAAGAAAAGGACACAGAAGAAAGTATCGAATTGATTGCTGAAATTTTTGAAGAGGAACTTGTAAACGACACTATTCCTCAATTAGTAAGTGCTTTGGAAATGAAATCAGCCTTATATGAAACTTTGGCAGAGGTTCACGATTACCTTTTAACAGGAGATCTAGCTGACAAGGCTGAATTTGAAGAGGCTAGAGAACTGTTTGAAGAAGTGGAAACAAAGTATGAAGAGGCAGCTTTAGCTTCGGGTGGTGATTACGAATTAGATGGGGATGAGGCAGCGGAAAGGGCAAATGAACTTGAAATTATTGAGGTGAGAGAAGGTTTTGAGGATGAGATGGACATCAAAATTGAAGAATTAATTGTGCTGTTTGAAGGTAATGGTAGTGAAAAAGAGATTTTGGAGAAAAAGGAGGAACTAGAAGATATAGCAGATGTATTAGCGGGAATACTGGATAAATCAGTGGCTTTGGAATCGGCAGAGGTTGAAGAGGAGGAAGAGGAATTGGAGGCTTTGATTGAGAATGTAAATGAAAATATTCGTTCAGTATTAGTTATATTTATAGCTTTTCTTATTCTTGCATTACCTATGGCAATTCTGATTGCGGTCTATATTGCTAGAGCGATATCAGAGTCCGTCAACAAAGCTCGCGATGCTGCAGTTGAAATTGCTCACGGCAATATGGATATAGTGATTGAATCACATGGGGAGGATGAGATCTCTGAGCTAATGAGAGCCCTGGATAAGATGCGCAGCGATTTAAAAATATCTTTTTCAAATCTCGAGGCAGAGAAAAAGAGTTTGGAAGAAAAGGTGCAGACACGTACACAGGATTTGAAAAAAACAACCGCAGGACTCACAACTGAAGTGTCAGAAACTTCGGAAGCTCTAAAGCAAAGAGTTAAGGAATTAGAGGAACTAAATCGTGTGATGGTAGGACGAGAAATAAAAATGGCAGAATTGAAGAATAAAATTGTGGAACTAGAGCAAATAATTGAGAAATCTCAGAGATAGATCGGCGATCTGGAGCTCCTAAGTGGAAGAAGAAGGATGCTTAATTTTGAGAACCCGTGTGAAATCTAGATGAGGCGGTAAGGCTAATTGCGAGTGAATTTAAGAATAGTACCTCTACCCTCATGTTTAACCCCCATCTAGAAAAATACCCAGAATTGATTGAGGAATTGGGGTTGGAGAGGCGTGAATGAAAGTACTTGACAAAGGTGCTATATTTGATACAATCTTTTTGTATTAACGTATTAAAACACTATGAGTACTAAGATTAAAAATAAGGACCTTAAAGAGCTCTATGGAGCTGTCTTGCAACTTGAGACAGCAGATGAGTGCAAAAAGTTTTTCAGAGATTT
>JAESSS010000038.1 GCA_016763975.1 Candidatus Altimarinota bacterium | reverse complement strand
TGTGATGATTTTGGATGCGGACAAACAAGGGTTCTTGCGTTCATCTTCTGCTTTGATTCAAACTGTGGGGCGTTGTTCACGTAATGTAAACGGTAAGGTAATAATGTATGCGGACAAGATGACGGATGCGATGATTAAATGTATTGATGAGACTTCTAGGCGTCGTAAGATACAGGAGGCTCATAATATAAAACATGGAATTACGCCGTCGACTATCAAAAAGGCGGTGCGTGATATTTCACATTTTGGTGGTAAGAAAAAAGATAAAAAAGGTGGTCGTGAATTGGATTTGGCTAGAATTCCAAAAGAAGAAGTTAAGAGGATCTTACATTCACTTGAACAGAAGATGGAGATTGCCAGTCAGAATTTGGAATTTGAAAAAGCGGCAGAACTTCGTGATGAAGTGGACGCTTTGAAGGCAGAGTTTGGGTTTTAAATTAGTTTTCTTAGTTCTTGGAGGAATTCTTGGATGCGTCCTTTTAGTGTTGTGATTTCGGTTGGGTTGTAGGTTTTTTGTGGCATTTCTATGCTGCGGATGCTTTCTTGTTTTGATGGTCGCCAAAGGCCGCGGGTCCAAATGCTACGTTTGCTTGTGTTGGTTGAGGTGAGTAGTTCGATCATTTGTTTTTTTGTATCGATGAAGATACTCAGCTCTTTGCGACCGTTTTTATTTGTTTCTTTGAAAACTTTTTTTCGTGTGGTTTCGACTATTTGAATTATGTCTCTTAATGCATTTTCTATTTCCTGTTTTGGGTCGATTGATTGTAGTGCTTTTTCTGTTCTTTCTATTGTTTGTTGTTCTGCTTGGTTTAGGTATGTTTTTTTTGCCATGTTCATTTTTGGAAGGTTATTTCTTGATTTTCTTCTTCTGCTTGGATTGTTGGTACCTCATTTGTTTCACATGCAGTGATGATTTTTGCAAGGAAATCTTCGAGGAGTTGGATTAGGGCAATATCATTTAATTCTCGAATTGTTGGCATTTTAACTCTGTCTCTGTGGTCTATCATATTCTGTTTTTCTGTGGTGATTTTGGGTTCCCCAAGACCTAAAAAGGTTTGTTCTACTTTTGTTACTGTGACAGAAAATTTGCTGTCTTTTATTTCCAATGTTTTTCTTTCTTTTACTTTTTCAATGCAGCCGAATAACATCTGTCTTGTGATAGTGCTTAAAATTATTCCTTCTTTGGAAAAATCAATTTGGTGAGTGTGATTACCATTTTTAAATGTTCTGGTTTCTCTTTCCCATTTAGTATCTGGGTTTGGCATCAACATGGGGCTTGATTGTAGATTGCTTTCTACGTTGTTTTGTATTTTGTCTACTTGGGCTTTTACGGATTCGGCTATGTTCAGGATATCTAAAAGTAATGTTCGTACTGAGAGATCTAAACTTGGGAAATGTTTTGTGAGTTGATCTTCTATTTGGACTTGTTCTTCCATTGATATTTTTAATGTTAGTAGGCTAGTTTAAAAAGCTTTGAGCGAATTGTCAATGCTTCGAACACGCTTTATAAGCCTCGACCTCCTCCGCCTCCGAAGCCTCCTCCTGAAAATCCGCCTCCAAATCCGCTACCGCCACTCCACGCACCTCCTCCGCGGCTTCCGGGACTAGAAGTGATGTTGTTTGTGAGTTTGGTGGTGGCCTTGTCTAGGCGGCGTGAAAAGTCGTTCATGTTGAAGCCTGGGCCGTAACCGTGATACCAAACCGGTGGGATTTTGATGATGTCGGCAAATGCTTTGCTCCATTTTTTTGTAAGTCCAAAGGCGATGGCATATGGTAGGAGTTTTTCGAAGAGGATACCGTTTTTTTCTTGGAATTCGAGTCGGTCTTTTTCGGCGGTGTCGATGTATTCGTAGAGGCCTTTGAGTACGTAGTATATTTCTGTGCCTTTTTTGGTTTTGCGAGGCATGATTTGGCCGAAGAGGAATATTATTAGTGCTGAGAATAGGATTCCGAAGATGAGGTGCACGGGCCATCCATCAGCTGTGTAAAAGATTAGTGCTGCGGGAATTCCGGCCATTATGGCGTATTTTCTGCGTATGTATTTTGGATTTTTTGGGAAAATGTCTTCTTTGACTAGTTGGGTCATTATCGCTTTTTCGATGAGAGGGATTTGGGTGTGGAATTTGTTTTTTAGTTCAGAAAGTTTGCTGGAAATTCCTTTTTCGTTTGTGGGGAAAATTTTCCTAAGAATCAAAGATTCAAATTTCTTTAATTTTGGTAGAGGTTTTTTTAGTGTCAGTTTGTAGTCCTTTTTTTCTAGTTCATCGATTTGGATATAACCTTTGACCGCGTAGTCGATAATGGTTGCGGTGATGTCGCGGGGGTTGAGGCGTTCGTCGATGATGGTGCCTGTTTCTGTTGGCAACATTCCTTTGGGCGGGCGATAGTGGGGCATGATGGTGTCGCGAAAGGTTTTTTCGTCGCGGCCGTGTCGGAACCAAAGGCTAAACATTATGATGAAGGCGATTATTGGAAATCCAAAACCGTAATTATTTTTGAGTATGCGCATGAATTCTTCGTATTCGCTTGGTCCTGTGATGATTCCTTTTGGTATGCCGAGTACGATTGTGAGGCCTTCGTAAGCGGCGAGGGGTTCTGTGGTGGAAAAGGAAATTGCTTCTTCGAGGTATTCGCAGTTTTGGGCTTCGGATCCGTAGGAGCCGGTGTAGCAGGTTGCGTTGAGGCCTTTGCGGTCTTCAAGGTTTTCGGGAAGTTGTACGATTGCAGAAGCTATGTTGGTTGGTACGGGGTGTTCGGTGCCGTTTACATTCCAGAATAGTTCATCTTGTTTGTCGAAAAAGTTGATGATGCCGGTGGCTTTGTATTTGAGAATAAAAACTTGGATTGTGTTGGTGGGCTTGTTGTCCGGTCGGATCATTTGCACATAATAATGTCCGTTTTCAGTGAAGGTTTCTGTGTCGTAGGGGTCGCCGTTTTCGTTTGTGGCGGAGAGGAGGTTGATGTCGACGGTGCGGTCGGGATATTCGGAAGGAATGCTTCGTTCTAATCCTCGATGTGCTTCGTTGCTGAAATTGGCAACGATTGTTTCGGTGATGATGGCGTCACCATTTTCGTAGAGTTGTATTTTGGAATTAAAAGATTGGTATTCCCAACCTTCCAGATAATGTCCGGATGCCAGTGCAGCACTGCTCATTGCGAGCACTATAAGCAGGGAGCTTGCTAGGTTTTTGAACAGTTTCATTTGTTTAAGCTTGTGGAGGGGTTGGTGCTTGTTCTTCGTTTGGAGCTTCAGGTGTTTCAGGAGTTGGAGCTGGTGTTTCAGGAGTTTCTGGAACTTGAGGTGTTGGAGCTTCTGCTGGAGTTTCCGCTGGAGCTTCGTCTGTTTTTTGGAAACTTACTTTTACGTTTTCTTTTTCGCTGTCGTCAGCTTGGAAGAAGTCGCGTTTGATGAATCCTAGAATTCCAGCAAGTAGGTTGTTTGGGAAAACTTGGATCTTTGTGTTGAAGTCACGCACAGTTGCGTTGTAGTAACGACGAGAAAGTTGGATGTGTTCTTCGATTTCTTTGAGGGCTTTTTGTAGTTCGAGGAAGTTTTGGTTTGCTTTCAATTCTGGATAATTTTCTGCGAGTGCAAAAATTGATTTCAAAGTTTGAGACAACATGTTTTCAGCAGCTTCTTTGTCTTTTGGATTTTGGGCTCCCATTGCTTGTGTACGAGCTTGGACTACTTTTTCAAGAGTTCCTGCTTCGTGTGAAGCATAACCTTTTACAGTTTCGACGAAATTTGGGATGAGGTCATAACGACGTTTTAGTTGAGTGTCGATGTCGGCCCAGGCTTCGTTTACTTTGTTTTTCAGCTTAATTAGGCCATTATAAACTCCTACAGCAAAAACGAGGATAATTGCGAGAACTATTAGTGCGTAAATCATTTTTTATTCTTAGTAAAATACTGATTTGTATTTTACTCGTCTTATTGATCTTTGGAAAGCCTACTGTGTGGCTAGCAACTGGTCGTCGTCTCCAGGACAAGTTTCAGCAGCAGTAATGATCAACTTTGTTTCTGTGAATGGTTTTTCACCGTGTTGAATATAGTCATTGTTGTAACCGTCTTTTTTTCGTGCAGTTTTTTTACCTTTTCCGTAACGGTGTTTAATTACTCTTGAATCATCTGTTTTTGCTTCTTCTTTCATCCATTGGCCTTCTTCCATATTGTTACCACTGGTCTGGTATTCTTTTGTCCAAGAAACGGGATATTTATCTCCTTTGCAAATTACTTTTTCGTTTAGGGCGAGTTCATCACGTATTGCAACAATTGCTGATTGAGGATGTTTACTTGCTAGTGCTTTTTCTATCTTTTTGGCTATTCCAGAACATTCTTTTGGTAGAGTAGTATTTCCAGTAACTCCTTCTGCTGAATCTGCAAAAGCAGTACGTAAACAGCTGATGTGTTCGTTAAATTTTTCGTAACTGCGTGTTCCTTGAACTTCGCTAATATGCCCTTCTTGGGCTGTGTTCTTTGTAGCGTCTTTACTGCATCCAACTGTTGCAGCTGTAATAGCTAGTGCTAATGCGAATTGTGTAACTTTATTCATGCTTTTGGATAAGCAAAATAAGATTAATTTATATCATTTATGCCACTTTTTGTCAAGTTTTGAGGCTAAAGTTTATGTCTCAGGTGGCTCCGTTGACGGATTTAGGCAAAAGTGTTACTTTGAGTCCTGATTTTTATTTATGGACAGTGAAATGGTTACATCTAGGGTGTCGGATATGTTTGAGGCGGGGATGGGTCTTGAACGTGTTGTGGAGCTTTTGAATGCTGGAGATTTTCTTGAAGAAAGTGGGCGTGAAACTGATAAACATAGTGCTGCTTTGGTTTTTAATGTTCAGGCTTATGTGTGTGATTTATTGAGCAAAGGGGTAGATATTTTGTTGCCTAAGAGGGTTGTGCCGCTTGATGAAACTATTTTGCCTCCAGGTGAGAGTCGTTTTAATTTTGGGTCTGGGAGTGGTTTTTTTGATAAAATGAAATATATTCCGAGGACTTTTTATATGATGCAAGTTTTGTCTGATTTGGGTTTTGAATATGAAGTTTTTGATGGGAAAAATACTGAGGAGATGTTTAGGGATTTGAGTTATAAGATTTTTGTTATTCCTTCGATAGAAAAAATTGCTTTTGTATGTAATGAACAATGGAATGCTAGTTTTGTGATTCATAGAGCTGGTAGGCAGGATGTTGATGATTATAGGGTTTTGACTAAGGATCAGTTAAGGGCGATTGCTCATGCTGGGGGATTGATTACTCCAATTAAATATTTGGGTAAAGAGGATTGGGAGGAACGGATGAAGGAAACTTTGCTGGATCAAAATCTGAGTGAAGATGAATTGCCTTACGAAGAACGTTTAGCTCCTGTGGGGTGGACGACTATCGGAGCATTTATGTTTGTGGTTAGTGCTTCTCATAAAACAGTCGAAAAACTGCTTGAGCCATTCAAACTTTCTCATGTTGATCATTTTAGAAAATATAAAAGTAGAAAAGTTGGTAGGTCTGGTATACATTTTTCGCCTGAAGTCGCTGAACTTTTGGAATTGGAATTTGCTAAATATCCTTTGCCTCCTGAAGAGTGGTTGTCTGTTACTGATTTGATGAAGCAGTTGAATGTTGGTTCTGTTGAGGCTAAAGGTGAGGAGGCGGTTATTTTGGGACATGTTTCATTGAAAAGACTTATTAAGGTTTTGTCTTTGGGCAAAGAAGACAATGCTTTGTTTAGGGGTCTCACTAGACTTCAATGTCCGTTTTGTTCGCCGTCTTTTGGAAAAAGAATTTTAGAATATGTTTTGGCTTTTGAGAGGGCTCCTGAGGGGTGGATGAATAGGCGTCAGCTTGTGGGTGATGTGGGAATTCATGATAAAACGGTGCAGCAGTATATTGCACCTTATTTAGATAGAACGGAGTGGTTTAAAGAATATATTCCAAGGAAGGGTAATTTTTTGGTGCAAAGTGAATATTTACATCCTGATTTATGTCAGTTGGTTAGGGATCGAGCAGCTGAGGAGCTTTTGTGTTATGAAGTAAGGCCAGAGGGAGTTTGGTCTTGGACAGAAATTAGGGCGGTTTTGCATATAGGTGAGAGAACCTTTAAGAAAGCTATTGAGGGGCAATTGCGAGAAGGGGATAAAAAACGGTATCGAGGTGCCGGAAGAGCAGGACAGTTGGTTGACTGTTATACTGAGAGAATTGTTGATATTGTACGTGTTTATCTTGCGGCTAGGCACCAAACTTCTCCGTAACTTTTGCCCAATTTACGATATTCCACCATGCTGAAACGTAGTCTGGACGGCGGTTTTGGTAATTGAGGTAATAAGCGTGTTCCCAGACATCGAGGCCGAGGATTGGAGTTTTGCCTTGTGAAAGGGGACAATCTTGGTTGGCAGTTGAGAGAACTTCTAGAGTTCCGTCGGAGTTTTTGCATAGCCAAGCCCACCCTGAACCGAAGCGTGTGCCTGCTGCTTGAGCAAAGAGTTCTTGGAATTCTGAAAATGAACCGAATGCTGTGTTGATTGCTTCAGCGAGTGCTCCTTCTGGTTCACCGCCACCGTCTGGTGACATGATTTCCCAGAAAAGTGAGTGATTATAAAATCCTCCACCATTGTTTTGTACCGCAGAGCGTTTTTCTTCTGGTACTTGGCTGAGGTCCATTAATAGTTCTTCGATAGATTTGCCTTCGAGGTCTGTGCCTTCGAGGGCGGCGTTTAGTTTTTTAGTGTAACCGGCGTGGTGTTTGCCGTGGTGAATTTCCATTGTTTTAGCGTCGACGTGTGGTTCTAGTGCTGCGAAGTCATATGGTAAAGCTGGTAGTTCGAACATATTTTGAGGGGTTAAGTGTGCTTAATTTAACATACTCAGCGAGCAAAGGTTATTTCATTTTCTGTTTTGGAGTGAAACTTCCAGCCATCTTCGGAGAATTGTTCGAGTTTTGCAGGATCGGTGATTTGATTTTTGATTATAAAGTTGGCCATGGTTCCGCGGGCGATTTTTGAATAGATAGCGATTGTTTTGAGTTCTCCATTTTTGTGAGTTTTGAAATGCGGTGTTAGTACATTTGTTTTTGGAGATTTGAGGTTTAGTGGCTTGGAGTATTCGTTTGAAGCGAGATTTATAATGAGATCTTCGTTTTTGATATGTTCTGGAAGAAGTTTTTTCCAGTAATCACTGCGATGATGCATTTCTAGACGGTATGCACGAATTAGGTCTAAGGGTTTGAGCATTCCATAGAGTCCAGAGATTGTGCGTAGATGTTTTTGGGCGAATTTCATTTCTTTTTCATTGTAATTCTCTGCGTCTATATCGCGGTAGACGTCTCCGTTGAAAGCGAAAATTGCTTGTTTTTGAGGGAGTTTTTCGAAGTTTTGAAAACGGTCATAGTTAAGGTTGGCTAGGTTTTCAGAGATTTTCATCATTTGGGCTAGTTCTTTAGATGAAAACTTTTTCATTTCCTTTGCCAAAATGTCTGCATTTTTAATGAAGTGAGGAGTTGTGGATTTTTTAGTGGGTGCCGGGGTTTCAAAGTCCACCGTTTTGGATGGAGAGAGTATTATGATCATTTGTAGATTGTGGTGTCAGGGTGAAATGATGCCCATGCGAACCAAAACAATCGAGTTGGTGGGTTGAATTCTGAGCTTTTGTCGATTCCAGCGAGGCTGATTAGTGTGACAGATCCGTCGTCGTTGTAGGTGAGGGAGATATTTTCGCCGCCGAGAGTGTCGATGATGATTTTGTCGCGTTGTAGGGCTTCGAGAGTGTAGGCGCGTGATTCACCGTTTATTTCGAGGCCGTAGATTTCGGTTTTGATTTGTAGGGTTTCGTCGAGGTTTTCGACTCCGAAATATAGTTCTCCGTCGCTTTCGTAAGTGCCATAAGGGTATCGTGAGTAGTCACGACTGTAACTTGTGTCTAGGCTGAGGACTTCGGTGTTTGGGTGGTCTTTTTTCCATCGACCCCAGTTTGTGGTGATGATAGGGATTTGTTTTAGGGTTTCGTCGCGGCGGGCAGCAGGGCCGACTATGGCTTCACCCGTAATTTGTTGCCAGAGGTTTCCTTCATAACGGTCGTACATTATGAGATCGGAGTTGTGGAGTTTGCCGGAAACACCGAATTCTGTGATGATTCCATTCACTTCTCTTTCAAAGGCGAGAGCGGAGCCGCAGAGTGGGCAAAAAGTAACTGCGACGTAGGTGTCTTGGAATTTGTCGTTTACGATTTCATGCCAGTTCATGATTCTTTGTGCGTATGCGCGTTCGATTCCATTGTAGTTGATGGCAAAAACGGTGTCCTCGTCGTCGAGCCAAGTGTTGCCCTGTTCCATGCTTTCAAAAATAGGATTGTTGATTGCGGGGATGCAATCTTGTGCGGAACATCCTTGTTTGATGTTGTCTTTTTTTACTTTTGCACCTTTGAAGTTATCTTGGAGGGGAACTTCTCTGACAATTATTTGTTGTCCCGATTCAGTTGTTTCACTGTTTTCTTCGATATTTGCGTTTGTACAAGCAGTGAAGATGATGAGGGCTAATAGTGTAATTTTTTTCATACTAATTGATGATTATTTGATCTTTTAGTGTGGCGAGATTGCCTCCGCTCCAGCGAGTCACTTCATTGCCTTGTTGATCTAGTTGTATAAGGGTGTGTTGTAGTCGTATTTCCCAAATTTTTTTCAATTCTTTTTCAGTGTCGTAATCTACTTCCAGAATTGTCATGTTTGCGGGAATGGCTTGGGATATTTCTTTTTGTAATTCTTTTGTTAGTGCTACACAGCTTGGGCACCAATCAGCGTGAAAGTTGAGTAGTACCGGTCCTTTTGCTAGTGATGTTGTAAGTGTTGATTCACTGTATTCGAGGTATTGTGTTGCGAAAGCGGGATCGATTTCTGATGGATCTAGGGGAGCGCTTGTACATGCAGCCGAAAGAAATAGTGATGATAATATCAGTGTAATTTTTTTCATGGTTTTATTTTAATGATTTAAATGCTGAGGGGAAGTGATTGATGTCACGTTTTGGCTTTGCTAGTTGACTTTTCTAGAGAAAGTTGTTTTAATTCTTACTTAAAATAATATTTATGTCCGAGAGAGTCTATACATTTGGTAAGTTGTATCTGGAAATTGATAGGATGGCCGGTTTGCGTTTGTCGGATAAGAATGGTGAATATATGAATTTGCAGAGTTGGGATGATAAGCTTTCGCCTGAGATTGGTGGTGAACTTCTGATGGATGATTCTGAGGTGGGAAAGGAGTTTTTGTTGACGAGGAAACAGGTGGGAGCAATGTTTGTGCCTTTTGATGAAGGGTCTCTTGTTGGTAGGTCTTATTCTCGTAGAAGTGGAAGGTTGGGACGTGCTAAAAATGTTGGGGTTATTAGATTGCAGACTAGGGATGCGATAACTTTTGAGCTTGTTTTGTGTGATGGCGGGGAATTGGTATTGTCTACTTTGGCGACTTTGGAATTTGGAGAAAAATTAGATTTAATTGCTAATTGTGGAGGGAGGTCTATGAGGGTGAGGATGTTTGATATTGAGAATGAAAGGAGAAAGATAGCTAAAATATGTAAGAGCTTAGTTTTGGCTTAGATTTTGAATTTCTTGTCTTTCAGAAACTTGCTAGCTTTGCGGAGGGCTTTTAAAGTGCTTTCGCTGAGACAATGTTCCATTCCGTGAATGTCTTTTTCTTGGATTGTTTTTGAAATGCCTAGGATGGTCATAAATTCTGCGAGAACTTCGTGGCGTTCAGCAATTTTTTTACCAATTCTTTCACCTTTTTTAGTTAACTCAAGAGGTGCATAAGGTTTGTAGACAACACATCCTTCGTCGGCGAGGCGTTTCATCATTTGAGTGGCGGAAGGTTTGGAAATGCCAAGCATTGATGCGATATCAGAAATACGCACGAAGCCTTTTTCGCGCTTGAGATCGTAAATGGTTTCTAGGTAGTCTTCTTTTTCCATTGGTGGTTGGAATAATTACAAAAGTAGCTAACTACTACAAAATGAAAATATT
>JAESSS010000037.1 GCA_016763975.1 Candidatus Altimarinota bacterium | reverse complement strand
GTCTGAGAGGATTTCGCTGATCTCGGTTTTGGCACTTTTTGGGCGAACTTTTATTCTTAGGTAGTCTTGTTTTGGGATTTCCATTTGTGAAATATTAGTTTGCGGGATTCTTCGATCAATAGGAATATCAAGGCTGAAAAAGCGATGATGGACCATTCTAAATTACTGAGTGTGGCATTGCCGAATACTTGGAAATAGTCGAGGGTGTAGATCAGTGCCATTGCGCCGACACCTTCCATTGCGATTTTTTTATGAAAACGACTAATGCTCAATGCTAGGATTATTTGTATTAGCACAAGTAGATAGAGGATCATGATGTTTGATTTGAGAATCATGGCGTCTGTTGCGAGAGAATGTGCGCCGGGAAACCAGCCAAAACGTAGTGCATTCCACAAGAAAATTCCGGTGATAATAAATGCTGTGATGCTGCCGTTGATCAGGGTGAGGGGAAGTATTTTTTTGGGACTTTGAGGGTGTTGATCGGTTTTGAGGATAGAATATTCGAGGCTAGTGTTGATCAATTCGATGATCACTATGCTGAGGATGGTGAGAGGTAGTGATATTTTGAGTATTAGTGCAGTGAGAAGGAGGATTGATTGGGCGATTTTGGAGTTTAGTGAGTGGTAAGCAATTTTGGAGTAGTTGTTTTTTTGTTTGCGAATTTTTGTGATGTTGTTGAGGATTTGGTTGAAGGTCTCGGTGTTTTCTACAATGGCTGTTTTTTCTCCGATTTTTTGGAGAACTTTTGTGATTCGTTCGCGGTCTTCTGGTTTTGTTTCGTAAAATAAATAGTCTTTTTCGCGGTTCAAAAGTAGTTTGCTCAGTTTTTGTTCGTCGATGTCTTTAAGGTCTTCTGAGGAAAGTGATTCAAAATAGTGAGTGTTGATTAAACCTAGTTCGCGGCCGGCAGCTAGAGCTTTGCGTTCTCGTTCAGGAGTGACGATGTAGGTTTTTATGCCAAGGGCGTTGAGGCCGTTGATTGATTTTTGGATGCTGCTGTCGATGGGGTCGGCGAGTCCAATCATTCCGACAAAAATTAGGTCGTTTTCGGTGAATGATTCGGAGTAGTTGTCGAGTTGTTTGATTGGCAGGCCTTTGTAGGCGTAAGCGATTATTTTTTGCCCCTGCTTATTCATCTTTTTGATTTTGTTTAGCAGTTTGCGTTTTTCGGAGTGGTTTAATTCGATTTTTTTATTATTAATCAAAATACGTGAACATTTCTGGATTAGTTTATAGGGGTTTCCTTTGCTGTATGCGAAAATTTCACCAGTCTTTTTCACTACTATTGTAGAAATTTTCTTTTCATAACTTGTAGGGATTTCTTGGATTAGGCGAAAATGTTTTTTGTCTTCGAAAGGGCCGAAAAAGTTGAGAATGTCTTCTTCGATTTCTTTGGCGTAATCATAATGGCAGAGGTGGGTGATGGTGTTTATGATTAGGATGGCCGGTTTGTGGAGGAGAGTTTCTTTGCTGATTGATTTCAGTTCTTTTGTTTCTTTGTTTTCAATTTCTATTAGTTGGTTGTCGTCGTCGATGTTTATTTCAAATTTGTCAAAAACCATGCTTTGGATAATGCGTTTGTTTTTTGTGATTGTTCCGGTGAGATTTGAAATGATAGTTGTAGTCTCGCTATATTTTGATTTCTTACGACTTCCCTGAGTGATGATTAGGAAGCTTATGGGCGCGAGTGCGAGTAAGATTGTAGTGATTGTTGTGAACATTATTTCAGTTTAGATTTGCGCCATTTGTCTATTTTTTTGTGGTCTCCGGAGCGTAAAACTTCAGGAACTTCCATACCTTTAAAATTTGCAGGTCTGGTGTAGTGGGGATATTCTTTTTTGCGATTGAATGCTTTGGAAAAAGAATCTTCGAGATGGGAATTTTCTTTGCCAAGTACGCCGGGTATTAGGCGACTGACTGCGTCTAGAATGGTTAGAGCTGGTAGTTCTCCGCCGGTCAAAACATAACTGCCGATGGATATTTCTTGGTCGATTAGAGTGTCGCGGATGCGTTGGTCGATTCCTTCATAACGTCCACAGAGGAAGATCATTCCTGGGAGTTTGGCAAATTTTTCTACTTTTGTTTGAGTAAGGGTTTTGCCTTGTGGGGTGAGGTAGATTACCGGTCCTTTGTTTAGTTTTTTGATTGCGGTAATGGCGTCGTGTAGAGGTTGAGCTGTCATCACCATTCCGGCACCGCCACCAAAAGGGATGTCATCTACTTTCTTGTGTTTGTCTTTTGAAAAAGACCGAATGTCGTGGATATGAATTTCGATTAGATCTTTTTCCTGTGCTCGTTTTATGATGCTTTCTTTGATATAGGAGTCGAAGATTTCCGGGAAAATTGTAAGGATGTCAAAACGCATATAATTATTGAGTGGATACGTCGATACTAGTCAGTTTCCATTCACCGTCTTCGAGGATGTACTGGAGGATAAAGGCTAGAACTCCTTCTTCGCTGACATATCGTCCGTTGAGGTTGAGGTAGGTGTCACTGTTTGTGAATCCTTTTGATACAACAATTGGATTAAGTCCGTTGATGAAATTGAGGTCTAGTTCTGCATTTATGAGTGATTGAAAAATTTCTTTTAATTTGTTTTCACTAAGTTCAAGTTTTTTGAGATTTGCCATTTGATTTTCGTAAAAAGCGCTAAAATCATCTGAGTTAACAGCTTCGACAAAGGCTAAGATAGTGCTGTTTATTTTTTCAGCTAGTTCCTCTTCTTCAAGATCTGAAGCTTCAAAAGTTTCTAGATCACTGGTGATGCCAAGTATTTTCCAAGCGTTTTTTTCTAAAGTGAATTCAAATAATACAGGGAGGTCTTCTGATTTGTCTGTGCGTGACAATGCTCCTTGTAAGACTCCATAATTTTCGTTGTTGTTTTCTTCTTGCCAATTTTTGTCATCAACTTGGTCCAATGCTAAATAATCCACTAGTTCGTCGAATCTTTGTACGCTTGTTTCACTTTTAAATGATGCTGCAGTTGATTCAAAGGCGCTTTGGCGGTCTTGTGCAATGAGGTCGAGAAATGTGTTTGCTTCAAGTTCAAGTGGTCCTATTGGAGCACAAGCGCTTAGAAGGAATATTGTGGATATGAGGAGTGCAGATTTTTTCATAGATGTTTTTTTAACAATTTAGTGGTTTTTGGAACAATGAATGCTGTTGAAGCGAGGACAATCACAATTAACCATTCGGTTAGTGAAAGAGGAAGTGTGTTAAATACTTCCTGCATGAACGGAGTATAGATCATAAGTAGTTGCAAGATAAAGGAGAAAGCCACTGCATATATGAGGTATTTATTTGATTTTAGTGATTTCCAATTTAGTGATTCTTCATCCTTGCAAACAAAGACGAAAAACAATTCAAACATAACGATTTGAGTGAAAACCAAAGTTCTGGCGTGTGAGGCGAGGCTGAGGTCGGAGGTGTTGATTCCTGCGAGGGTGTCGAGGTTGAGGCCGTAGAAGTAGATGAAAAGGTTGGCGAATGTTTGGAAGGCTACAGCGACGAGGATGAAGAGGAAGAATTTTCTGAAAATACGTTCTTTTTTCGGGTGAGGTTTTTCCAACATTATATTTGGCGATGCTTCTGATTTGCCTAAAGCTAAGGCGGGAAGTGCATCGGTGGCGATATTGATCCAAAGGATTTGCAGTGGGAGGATGGGGAGGGGCATTCCGAGGATTGTAATTACGCCTACTGCCATAATGGTGTCAAAGTTTGCGGACAACATGTATTTGATAAAGGCGAGAATGTTGTGGTAGACGCGGCGACCTTCGTGGATGGTTGTGACGATGGTAGAGAAGTTATCGTCTTTGAGTACTATGTCGGCAACCTCTTTGGTTGCTTCGGTGCCTTTGATACCCATTGCAATGCCCACGTCAGCGTGTTTCAGGGCTGGAGCATCATTGACGCCATCTCCGGTGACAGCGACGACGTGGTGGGCTTTTTTGAGCAAATCAACTATGCGATATTTGTGTTCGGGTTTGGTGCGGGCAAAAATTGAGGTTTCTTTGATTAGTTTGCTTAGTTCGCGGTCTGTTAGTTTGTCGATTTGTTTGCCGGTGACGATTTTTTTTGTTTCGAGACCGATTAATTTTCCGATGGCTTTGGCGGTGATGGGGTTGTCGCCGGTAATTATTTTTACTTCGATTCCCGCTTTTTGGGCGATTTCGATGGAAGTTTTCACAGTTTTGCGAGGAGGATCGAGCATTCCTATGATTCCGAGGAAGATGAGGGAGGATTCGGTAAAGGTTTTTTTGTAAGGTTTGTAGGCGAAGGCGAGTACTCTCAAGGCGTCGCTGGAATAATTGTCTGCTATTTTTTTAAGTTCTCGTTTGTGAGTGGCTGTGAGTTTGATTGTTTTGCCGTTTTTTTGAATATGGGTACAGCGTTTTATTATTTCTTCGAAGGCTCCTTT
>JAESSS010000036.1 GCA_016763975.1 Candidatus Altimarinota bacterium | reverse complement strand
TTTAGAATGAAGATGTCTTTGTCGCCACGACCTGAGCAGTTGATGACGATGGTTTTGTCTGGTGAAAGAGTGGGCGCGAGTTTTATTGCTTCAGCTACGGCGTGGGCGGATTCCAATGCTGCAAAAATTCCTTCAGTACTTGCGAGTGTTTGGTGTGCTTCTAATACTTTGTCGTCTGTGGCGTAAGTGAATTTTAATCGTTTTTGATCGTGGAGATAGGCGAGTTGTGGGCCGACACCGCTGTAGTCTAGGCCAGCGGAAATACTGTGAGTTTCTTTTAATTGGCCGTCTTCGTTTTGAAGGAGCATTGATTTGAATCCTTCAGCGACTCCGACTGAACCTCCTTGGAAACGAGCGGCGTGTTCGTCGCCTTCGACACCTTTGCCGCCGGCTTCGACAGCGATCATTTGTACTTCGGGATCGTCGGTGAATTCGTAAAAAATTCCCATGGCGTTGCTGCCTCCGCCGACACAAGCGATGAGATAGTCGGGGGTGACGGGGCATTGTTGGCGCACTTCTTCGCCGATGATTTTTTGGAAGAAGGTATTCATTGATGGGTAGGGATTTGGGCCGCAGACTGTGCCGAGCAGGTAGTGAGTGTTTTCGGGATCGCTGATTAGGTCTCTCAACGCGGCATTGATAGCGTCGCGTAGAATTTGTCCTCCTTCTTCGACGGCGATTACTGTGGCACCGAGTTTTTCCATCCAGAAGACGTTGGGAGCTTGGCGGATGTAATCTTTTTTGCCCATGTAAACTGTGCAGTCCATGTTCATTTTTGCGCAGATGGTTGCGGTTGCGAGGCCGTGTTGGCCGGCGCCAGTTTCAGCTATGATGCGTTTTTTGCCCATGCGTTTTGCGAGAAGACCTTGGCCGAGGCAGTGGTTTATTTTGTGGGCGCCGGTGTGGTTTAGTCCTTCGTTTTTGAGGTAGATTTGGGCACCGCCGAGTTGGGCTGTGAGATTTTTGCAGTGGTAAAGAGGGGAAGGGCGGCCAACGTAATTTTTGTATTGCTCACGCAGTTCTTTCATGAATTCGGGGTCTTCTTTTGCTGCGAAAAATTCATCACGAAGAGTGTCCATGATGGGTACGAGAAGTTCCGGCACGTAACGTCCGCCGTATTCGCCAAAGTGGCCGTCTTTATTGATTAATGTTTGTTTGTAAGTCATGGAATTGATCAAGTGTTAATGATTGTTTGCCGTCACAAAGGGCTTGTTCCGGGTCGTTGTGGGTTTCGATTATTAGGCCTTGGGCGCCGGCCGCGAGGGCTGCTTTGGATAATGGCAGGATTAAATCACGGCGGCCTCCTGCATGTGAAGGGTCGGCGATGATTGGGAGGTGGGAGAGGATTCGCACGAGGGCGAGGGAATTGAGGTCGAGGATGTTGCGGCTGGAATTTTCGAAGGTACGGATGCCGCGTTCGCAGAGTACGAGTTGGGAGTTTCCTTCTTTGAGGATGTATTCGGCTGCGAGCAGGAATTCTTCGAGGGTTGCGGACATTCCTCGTTTTAGGAGGATTGGTTTTTGGCTTTGTGCTGCTTTTTTGAGTAGGTCGAAGTTTTGCATGTTGCGGGCTCCGATTTGTAGCATGTCCACAGTGTCGATGAAGTGGGGGAGTTCGTCGATGGAGGTTAGTTCGGAGACTGTGGGGATGCCGATTTCGTCGCTGACTTCTTTTAGAATTTGTAGGCCTTCTATGCCGAGTCCTTGGAAGGAATAGGGGGAAGTGCGTGGCTTAAAGGCGCCGCCGCGAAGCATTTGCGCGCCGCTGGCTTTGACGGATTTGGCGATTGCTAGTAGTTGTTCTTTGGATTCGATGGAACATGGGCCAGCGATGATTACTGGCTTCTCGGCGCCAAAAGTAACGTCGCCGACTTGCACAGTGCTGTCTTCGGCTTGAATTTCGCGACTAACGTGGCGATAGGCTGCGGCTTTTTTGGGTTTGGCCTCTTCAATGTGGATTGTTTTGATTATTTGCATGATTTTTGGAGTTTAGAAATTTTTTCATTGTCTGTTTGGCCGTCGCTTTCGATTCCGCTGGCAACGTCGATGCCGAGTGAGTTTGGGAGGCGGCTGAGGATGCGGGAGGCGTTGTCTGGCGTGATGCCGCCGGCGATGAGGAAAGGTCGTTTGATGTTGATTAGAGAGAGGTCGTGGGTTTGGCCTGAACCGGGATTGTGGCCGTCGATGATGTAGAGGGCTGCTTTGTAATCGTTTTGGTCTTGGGAAGTAATGGTTTTGATTAAGGGTTTGTCGATTTGTGCGCAGTATTCTGGTGATTCTTGTCCGGAAAGCTGTACGAAATCGAGATTAAGTTCTGCGGCTATGCGATTCACTTCTTCTAGATCTTGGTTTTGGAATATTCCTGCTACCAATGTGTTTTGAAAAATTGGTCTTAGTTCTTTGGCTTGTTCTAGAGTGATTTTTCTTTTTGATGATGCTACGAAATTCAGTCCTGCTAATGGGATTTTGTGTGCTTCACAGAATTCTGCAGCTTCTTTTGTGCGAATGCCACAGGCTTTGAATATTTTGCCTTTCATCTCTTTTAGGCTTTCTGGATCTTTGATTAGTGCAGTGCCGATTAAAGCTGCGTCAGCGAGTGCGAAGTGGATATTGTCCTTGTTGTAGCCACTTTCTGCGACGGTTATTTTGTCTTTTGGGATTAGTGGTAACAATTTTAGTGCTGTGCGGATGTCGATTTCGAGGGTTTCTAAGTTTCGATTGTTGACGCCGATTATTTCAGCTTTGGTAGTGAGCACTTTTTCTAATTCTTCTTTGTTGTGAACTTCTACCAGTGCATGCATCTTTAACGAGCGGGCGATCATGATAAATTCGTCGATTTGTTTTGCGTCGAGTAGTGCTGCGATCAGTAGAATTGCGTTGGCTCCATGTTTTCTGCCGGCATAAATTTGTTCTTTTGTTGTGATGAAGTCTTTCATTAAGATTGGCAGATTTGTTTTGACGCTGAGGTCTTTTACAGAGCCGTTAAATCTTTCTTTGTTGGTTAGAATAGAAAGTGCCGCTGCGCCGTTTGCTTCGTAAAAGTCGACGACTTCTTGAGGAGTTTTTTCTGATAGTTGTCCTTGAGAAGGGGATTTACGTTTGAATTCACAAATGAGGGCGCGGTTTTTGAGGGCATTTTTGAATGATTTTGTTGATGGAGCTATCGCGAGTTTTTGTGCTAGTTCTAGCGCTTCTTTGTAGTTTTTTGCTTTGCCAGTGAAATGTAGAATCAGTGCAGTGTTGAGTAGTGCAAGATCGAGATGGCGTGTTTGGCATTCTCCGTTAAGTATCTGTTGGGCTATTTTGAGATTCTCTCCGCCTTCTATTTTCTCGAATTCGCAGCGTGTCAGTCCGAAGTCTTCTGGAGTTATTTCATAGTGTTTTATTTTGCCTTCAAATAGTTCTGCTACAAAAGTTTTGCCAGTGAGAGTGACTTCATCTAATCCATCTGATCCATGTACGACGAGTACATGTTTTTTGCCGAGAAGTTGGCAAGCTTCGATCATTATTTGCATGTCTTCTTTGCTGGAAACTCCGATTATTTGGCGTTCTGGTTGGGCTGGATTTAGTAGAGGGCCGAGAAGGTTAAAGATTGTTTTGCCTTTAATCTCTTTGCGTACTGCGGCGAAATGTTTCATTGCGGGGTGGAATTGGCGTGCATAGATGAATGCAAGTCCTGTGTGGGCAAAGTCTTTTTCTGGATCTTTGAAGTCTACTTCCATCGCTTCTAATAGATCGAAACTTCCGAAGCGTCCACTGGCCGCTTTGTTGCCGTGTTTAGCGATTTTTACTCCTGCTCGGTTGGCTAAGAAGGCTGAGATTGTGGAAGTGTTGATGCGATTTAATCCTGAGCCACCTGTGCCACAAAGGTCGATTGCTTCTGGCATGTTTAGTTTTTCCGGAAGTAGTGATTTTGCAAATTCTGCTAATTTTTCAGCTGTGATTTCTAAGTTTTCCAAGTAGTCTTTTTGTTCTTCTGGAGTGGTAAGGTTGGCGACGGTTTTTTCGATAAAGTTTTCACAAATCAGGTTGGCGATTAATTTGAATCCATTGCCATCTCTCATGCTCAATACTGATTCTGGATGAAATTGAACGCCGATTATTGGCAGCTCTTTGTGGCGAATGGCCATGACGATGTCTCCTGTTTTTGCTGAGACTTCGAAACAATCTGGTACTTCTTCAGCAACAAGAGAATGATATCTGCCGGCTTTGAAGTTTTGGGGGATGTTTGCAAAAATTCCTTTGCCATCATGTTCAACTTCAGAACTTTTCCCATGTACTGGTTCGATAAATTTCAATTTACCTCCAAAGGCTTCGATAAAGGCTTGGTGTCCGAGACATACTCCAAACATTGCATATTTTTCTTTGTACATTTCGATCATTTTCATCATGTTCCCAGCGTTTGAAGGAATGGATGGTCCCGGGGAGAAAACAATGAGGTCGGGATTTATATTTTCGATTTCTGCTGGATGCATAGTGTTTCTGTGGATCTCGACTTTGCATCCGAGTTGTTTAAAATAATCAACGAGGTTGAATGTGAATGAGTTGAAACTGTCGATTAGTAGTATTTTTTCCATGATTTGATGAGGTTAAGGAATGCTGCGGCTTTGCTGAGGGTTTCTTCATATTCTTTTGCGGGATTTGAGTCGTATAGGAGAGTAGCGCCGACTTGAAATGTTAGTTTGTCGTTTTTGATATGAGCGGTGCGAATAATTATGCCGCTGTCCATTACACCTGAAAAAGTGAGATAGCCGATGGTTCCGCCATAATAGTCGCGTCTTTGGTTTTCGTGTTCTTCGATGCATTGCATGGCTGCGACTTTTGGAGCGCCGGTGAGTGTTCCGGCATTTACACAGGCGATGAGGGCGTCGAGTGCTGTGTTTTCTTCTTCAAGTTCGCCGGTGAGGTGGGCGACGGTGTGCATTACTGCGGAGTATTTTTCGACGAAACGATAGTCGGAGATTTTGATTCCGGCTTTGCAGATTCGGGAGAGGTCGTTGCGGCCGAGGTCGATTAACATGTCGAGTTCGGCACGTTCCTTTTCGTCGTTGAGTAGTTCTTTCATGTTTTCGTGATCGGCGATGGGATCGGTTCCTCGCTTAGCTGTGCCGGAAATCGGTCGAAGGTGTACTTGATTGTTTTCGCAACGGATCATCATTTCTGGTGAGGCGCCGACGAGTTGTTGGTCTTGGAAATCAAAGTAAAATAAATATGGTGAAGGATTTACTTCACGATATCTTAGGTAGAGTGCGAAGGGGTCTCCTTTAAAATCTGCTGTTAGTTTTTGTGAAAAGACTACTTCGAAGAGTTCGCCTTTTTTACAGTATTCCTTAGCTGTTTCGACCATTTTTTCATATTGTTCTTGGTTGTAGTTGAAACTTTGGTTCTCGATTTTGTATTCTGTTTCTTCGGCTTCTGTTGCGAGTTTTGTTTGGATGTTTTTGAGATCGCGACTTATTTCTTCTTGGTTTTGGCGGAAGAGGATGATTTCGGATTTTTCTTTTAGATGGTCAAAGAAGACGAAAGTATCGAAGAGGAATAAATTAAAATCTTGAGTGTCTGTGTTTGGATTCTTGGATTCAATATCTTCAAAAAGTCTGACAAAATCGTATGAAAAAGCGCCGTACAATCCCAATAATGTGCGTTCTTCTATTTTGAATTTATCTAGAATATGGCGGATGACCTGAGCGATGTTTTTTCGTTTACTACGTTTGGATTCTTCCAGTTCGCTGCTGTCTTTTTCTATCGTTCCGGTGATCTTTGTCTTAGTGATTTCATCGTGAGGCAGGTCGTGCAGTTCTTTGAGAAAAGGTAGTCCACGTTCATTTAGAGTTTCGATAGTAAACTTATTGTCTTTGCCGGTGATGTGCAGAATTGGATCGATGCCGATTAGGCTGAGGCGACCGTAAATAGGGGATATGTCTTTGGATTCAAAGAGAAAGTTTGGGTTTTCGTCTCTGATTTTGGCAAAGATTTCAGTAGCTTCTGTATGTTTGATTTGGCAGATGCCTTGGATTAGTTGGGTTGTCATGGTTTTGGGTTTAATTAAAAAAACGACTCAGATTTTGAGTCGTCTTTTGGCGGATACAAATGTCCTCAAAAGCGACTCTTTTGATTCCAATTCCACCAAGTTGTATTTGTTCTGATCATGATAATAGTTTTTTGAATGCTCCAGTTCCGTACTTCACTTCGCGGGAGCCACGAGTGATTTTGCAGAGAGATATTTTCAGTTTTTCTGCAATTTTTCTTTGCGGCGTTCCTTTACATAACATTTTTACCAATTTGATGCGCGCCTCCATCTCTTCCCTTTCTTGAGGGGTCAAAAGATCTTTCAGAAACTCTTTGGCGAGTTTGCGATCTTTGATCTGGACAATGGCGTCGGCTAGGTCTTTTGCAGGCATAAGTAGTGTTTCTATGTAGCGGTACATAGGAATCTTATGGAAAAACCGTAAATAAGTCAAGGGCTTAATTTAGGGGTGTGCATGAACAAGGTGAGCCAGATATACGTTGTTGTCGGATGTTTTTACTTTCTGAGTTCTTGTTGCCAGGTGAACATGAAATCGCTGAACTCTTTTGAGCTATATCCAGTTTCGGATTCAAATATTTCTGCCCATTTAACGGTGCCCGGACGACCTTCTCCATAATTCAAACTATCACGCTGCTGATAATTAAAGCTATCGCGGTAACGTTCGTAAGCGTGGACAGCCTTTTCACTTGGCATTTTGCTAGCATCATATCTTACATACTTTCTGTTACAGGCACCTACTACAACACACCAACTTTGAAAAACTGCTATTTGGGCTGATTCTGGATTAGGATTATTTTCCATATGTTGCATGTAGTGATAAAAAAATCAGACAACGGCCGCGTATAGGCTGTTGTCGCATGTAATTTGACCTTTAAAAGGTGTCTTCTAAAGTTTCCCGCATCGCGTCTATAGTTTTATTTCTGAGACTATCTAACGCCGGTTCTCCATCAACTGCACATGTGTTAGTCAATTCTGCTAGGGGTTCTGCGCCTGCTGCGAGGGCAAAGCAATCTGCAGCTCTCTCAAAATCTGTACCGCTTGTAGCGTAACCGACCCCCTGACCTAGCAGAACTGCGAGTAATAATGTCCTGAAGGTACCTCGTGGTATTAGGCTGTTTTCATAAATGCTTCCTGGAGATTCTCTCATTTGGATTTTTTTAATATTTAGTGCTTTATTTTAGCGTAATAAAGTTGAAAATTCAAATTATATCTGCTAACAAGCATTTATACGAACAACGTGAGCCAGATATACGTTTTTACATGAAGTGAAATCAGATTCGATCGATTTTCTTTGCTAATTCCCAGTCTTTCTCAGTCACTTTTCCTTCGTTATGAGTTGTTAACGTTAGTTTGACTTTCTTGTAGTCATATATCCTAATATCTGGATGATGATTTGCCTCCTCAGCCAATTTACCAACCACATTAACAAAATCGAGTGCCTCTTTGAAGTTTCTAAATTCGTATTCCTTGCCGATTTCTTTGTTATTATCTTCCCAGCTTCTTGTCATGATTTTTTTTTGTTTTTCAGAAGGGCTACTATCCAATCTGTTCTCTGCCACCCATGAATGGTCGTAGCACTTCGGGGATTGTGATTGTGCCGTCGGAGTTTTGATTGTTTTCGATTAGGGCGACTAGGGTGCGAGTGTCGGCAAAGGCTGTTCCGTTCAATGTGTGAACGTAGTGTTTTTTGCCATCTTCGGTGTAGCGGATTTTGGCACGGCGTGATTGGAAGTCTGTGCAGTTTGAGGCTGAAGTTAGTTCGCGGAATTTGTCTTGGGTTGGGATCCAAACTTCGATGTCGTATTTTTTTACTGCTGGTGCGCCGAGGTCGCCGGCTGCGATGTTTACTACTTGGTAGTGAAATCCGAGTTCTTGCATGATTTCTTCTTCAGTTTCGCGGATTAGTTCGTGTTCTGCTTCGGATTGCTCTGGGTGACAGAAGACAAACATTTCCATTTTGTTGAATTGGTGTACGCGGATTATTCCGGCTGTGTCTTTGCCGTAAGATCCTGCTTCTCGTCTGAAACAAGGGGAGAATGCGAAGTATCTTTTTGGTTCTGTGACGTCGATGATTTCGTTGTAGTGCAACATTGTTAGTGGCACTTCTGATGTTCCGGCTAGGTATAAATCGTCTACTTGGTATATTTCGTTTTTGTCTGCTGGGAAAAATCCAGTGGCAAACATTGCTTCTTCTTTTACCAAAACTGGTGGAATGATAGGGGAGAAGCCTTTGGCGATTAGTTTTTGTGAGACGAATTGGATGAGGGCAAATTCCATCATTGCCGCTTCGTTTTTGAGATAGTAGAAGCGAACGCCAGATGTTCTGGTTCCACGTTCGATGTCGATTATGTCGTGTTTTTTGCCTAATTGAATGTGGTCTTGAATTTCAAAGTCGAATTCTGGTTTTTCTCCATGTGTTGAAACTACAACACTGTCTTCCTCGCCGCCGTCGGGGGTTGAGTCTAGAGGCGGGTTGGGAACTTGCATGGCTAGTTCGTCGATTTCAGCTTCGAGTTTTGTTAGTGCTGGGTCTAGTGATTTGATTTCTGCTTTGACCTTGCCCATTTCTTCTAAAAGAGCTTTTTTGTCGTCTGTGTTGGGGATTTGTTTTGATACTTCGTTTTGGCGTGCGCGGAGGGCTTCTACTTTTTGTAGAGTTTCATTTCTTTTAGCTGAAAGTGAGACTATTTTGTCGATGTCGACTTCGCCACCTTTGCGTTTTGCGCCTTTTTCTACTGCTTCCGGGTTTTCTAAAATCCATTTGATATCTTGCATGGCTCTATCCTAGTGATGGGGATTGTTTTGGTCAAGCCTTGCTCACATAAGTGTCGTTTTCGGTGTTGATGATGATTTTTTCGCCTTCTTTCAGGAAGAGTGGCACTTTTATTACGAGGCCGGTTTCGAGTACGGCTTCTTTGTTGCCGCCGGTTGCTGTGTTGCCTCTTTCGCCGGGAGGAGTTGAGGTGATTGTGAATTCCATTTTGGCTGGGACTTGCACGGATACCGGATTGTCGTTGAGTTTGAGGATGTAGCAGTCGGTGTCGTCGAGGAGGTATTTTTTCATATCACCAACAGCATCAGCGCTGAGGGAGAATTGTTTGTAAGTGTCGTTTTCCATGAAGTGAAAGTCAGTGCCGTCGGAATAAAGGTATTGGGCTTTGTTGCGTTGTACGTCCACTGTTTCTACGGATTCGCCTGAACGGAAAGTGTGGTCGATTGCTTGGCCGGTTTTGAGGTTTTTTAGTTTTGTACGGGTAAAAGCTGAACCTTTGCCGGGACTGACAAATTGGGCGTCGGTTACTAGCCAGGTGCCGTGTTTGAATGCGATGGCGATGCCTTTGACGATATGTGTTGTGCTGCTCATGAGAAAAGGATTACTTCTTGAATTGTTTTTTTGTCTAGAAGCACCATTATTAGGCGATCTAGGCCGAGGGCGATTCCTGCGGCTTCTGGAATGGAGTCTAGTGCAGAGAGGAATTCTTCGTCAATGGGGAATACGGTTTTGTTCATTTGGCGGCGTTCTTCTTGTTCTTCTTCGAGGCGGTGGCGTTGTTCTGTGGCGTCTGTTAGCTCGGAGAAGGCGTTGGCGAGTTCGAGGCCGTTTATGTAGAGCTCGAAGCGTTCAGCAAAGAATCCTTTGGTTTTGGCTAAGGCTGCTTGGCTTGCGGGATAGTCTGTGACAAAAATTGGTTCTGGGCCGAGATTTGGTTCTATAAAATTGAGGAATAGTTTGAAAAATATTTCGTCCCAAGTTTTTAATTGGGAAACGTCGATGTGTTTGGCGGCTTCTTCAGCGAAATTGTCTGAGGTGAGGTCGATTTGCAGATGTTCTTGAAAAAGTTCTTGGCAGGTTTTGCGTTTGAAGGGTTTGGAGTATTTGTCTGTGAGGGAGGTGATGAGATTTTCACAATCAGTCATCATATCCTTGTAATCTGCGTTGAGGCGATACCATTCCAACATTGTGAATTCTGGATTGTGGGTGTTGCTTTTTTCACCTGAGCGAAAAACTTTTGTAATGTTAAAAATCCGTTTGAGGCCTTGGCCTAGCAGTTTTTTCATTTGAAGTTCTGGGGAGTGGTTGAGGAATTTACCATCAGTGGTCTCGAAAGGGGTGAGATGAGGTTCCATTCCTGGAATATCTACCATTATCGGAGTTTCGACTTCTAAGAAGTTGTTGTCTGTGAAGAAGTCTCGTACTCGTTGGGTAATTCTTGCTCTGTCTGTGATGAGTTTTTCATGCATGCTGGGATGTCAGATTCTTCCACTAATATTGAACCGATTTCTATACCTAATCTTGAATATATCATATTAGATATTACAAGAGCGGTTGCTGTTGGGAAAGGGATTGAAGTTATAAGTGCTCCGACTTCTTTTATGCTAGGTTTTTCCACTATTTTATATTTAAAAGTGCCTTAACTTAGCGTTTTGTGGCTGTTTTGTAAAGTTCAGCTTTTCTTTATCATCTTTGGAATTCGTAAAGGGATGGGAGTTCCATTATTTGGGTGAGTTCGTCGAGGGCTGTGCGGGATTCATTGAGGAGTTGTGGGTCTGCGAGCTCTGCTGGTGTGAGGTCTTCGCGATAGTTGCGGTCTACCCATGATCTTAGTTCTCCAAGCATTGTTTGGTCTACGAACATTCGTCCGTTCATTGCGGCTTTTTCTTCCTGGGAAAGGACCATTCTTAATCTGAGACATGCTGGACCGCCACCGTTTTCCATACTTTGGGTGAGATCGAAGAATTTTACTTCTGTGATTGGGTTGTTTGGGTCGCTTACTATTTTATTGATGTAG
The DNA here is from genome assembly GCA_016763975.1 of Candidatus Altimarinota bacterium. GTDB lineage: Bacteria > Patescibacteriota > Gracilibacteria > UBA1369 > LOWO2-01-FULL-3 > NORP293. The sequence continues at coordinate 54,668 of JAESSS010000036.1, read as the reverse complement.
GCCATAACTCTTGGGTTTGCTTGGCAGTGTTCTGAGGCGAGGAGTTGCATTTTGCCGTTTGGCAGAAGTACTATGCGGCTGTTGAAAATGTAAGTGTTAACAGCGTCTTCTAGGGACAAGTCTCTGGCTACTAGTAAATGAAGTTGTCCTTGGAATTCTTTGCGAATGGCGTTTATTGCTCTGTCGTGTTGTTCATAGGCGATTTCGTGGACCATGAATGCGCCAAGATTATTGACGCCGATTACGTCGTTGTGGAAGATTCCTGTGTCGATGGCGACGGGGTTTTGTTGAACGTGTATGACGTTTTCTGGTGAGAGTTTTAGTTTGCGCACTAGTGCTTTTGAAGCAGCGAAATCTTGGCGTGCTGGGTGGATGTGAGGTTTCGCAGCAGCTGGATAAGAGTGATTTTTGCCGTGAACAAAGACGTGGAGTCCTTGATCTCCGTGTCTTGCTGCAAAACGCATGTGGTTGGCAGCTCCTTCATCACCAGTTTGATCGTGGGAAGGCACGGGGTCGTGAATTACAGCACCGTCAGATTCTACGAGAGCTTCAAAAATTTTACGGAAAATTATTTCTGACATGTCGGCTTCGAGGTTTCGGTGGGGGTGACAATGTAGATTGGCAGGCACCACTTGTAGGCGACCGTCTGTAGTGTCGCAACTTGGAGCGACTGTTGCGGCGTTTGCTGTCCACATCGCGGCTGAGCTGGAAACACGTGCTACTAATTGAGGATTTTCTTTATATGCTTGTTCTAATACTTCGGAATCGCTTCCAGAAAATCCCAATGCTTTTAATGATGAGATTCTTGGTCTTTCGTGTGGCGGAATGATTGCTGGTTCTGAGCCTTGGTCCATCAGATGTTCTATGAGGTCGAGGCTTTGTTGGGCGGCTGCTCGTGGGTGGGAAGTATCGCCGCTGCTGTCCATGCTAGCCCTGTTGCCAGGTGCGAGTGCAGCATAACCATGTGTTGTGCTTGGAATGCCGTTAAAATCGTGTTCTTTGTAGTTTGTGTTGGAGGACAGGGGCATGGTGGGGGGTTAGGGTCTGTGTGTGCGTGTGCTTTGGGGAAGTTTGAAATAAGTGATTTCTTCACCATCTTCTAGCTCTAGTAAGGTTTGTATATCTCGTGGTAGTTTTGCTAATTCACTGTCAAAAATTCCTGGAGTTACTATGGCAATGAGGCTTCGTAATCCGGCTAATGTGTTTGCTACAGGTTTGTATACGATTGCTGTTTCGCTTGATTCTCTCATCGTTCTTGCATCTTCCAATGAGGAGTCAGTGAACTCTGTGGGAACAGTTTTTTCTCCGGGTGCACCGTACTGTGTTTTGGCGCTGTAGTTTGGTCCTCCGTCGATGGCGAAATGTCCAATTCTGTCGAATGCGCTACTACCGTAGAATGTCTGGAGGTTTATGAGAGCGCCTTGAGTTTTTCTGCCAACATTTCTACTTACTTTTCTGGCTTGGGCACTTATTTTATTTCCCATTATGAAGCTAGGGAAATATTTGTTAATTGCTTCGTTGCGGTCTCCGTTGGAGAGTTCGATTGCTAAGGCATGGGGTAATTCTTCTACTTTTGTAATTTCTTTCTTTGTTTCTTTGCTGCAAAATTTCATTAAAGCGTCTAGTGTGTCAGCTTCTTTTAAAGAGGAGAGAATTAATTCTTCCCAAAAAGCGTTTGTTGTTGTTTTTTCGTCGTATTGTGGGAGAAATTCTACTATGACGTTGTCTGCTCCGAATACACCGGAAAATTTTCGTGCCAGAAGTGCTCGGAGTGCTGTCATTGATTTGCCAATACCTCTTCCTTCCCAGCCATCTCTTGTTGTTACTGCTGCGAATTCTACTGCCTTGGTGCGATATGGCACGAGTTGTAATCCTCCTGCTACGTCTCGATACATCATAGTTGGGAGAGATTTTGGTTCTATGATTTGAGCAGTTTTTGGGTTTTGGCCCGGAGCAAAAGATGAGCTTAAATTTGCGGTGCTTCTGCGTGGAGGTAGTGGTCTTGATGTGAGTTTTGTGTTTGGTGCTTGGTTGATGGTGTCGTTTGAATTTATACTGTTAACTTTGATGAGGCTGCCGGTTCCGACTAATGTTGTTTCTGCTTCCGGGTTGTCTTCTACCATTTCTGTGACAAGAGTTACCCTTTTGAAGGGGCGTTCGTTTAGGCTTTTTTGTGATTCGGCAATGATTGCATCAACTTGATCTACTGATCCGTTGCAAGTGTCTAGCCTTTCATAAAGTTCGGCGAGTTGTTCGGCATCGCGTGCTTCTACCGGTCTGATTCTGTATAATTCTGGCATTTTCACATTTGGTTAGGGATTTGTATGTGTAGGAGGTCGAGTCCTCTTTTTAGCACAATGAGGGTTGCTTCGAAAAGGTATTTGTACTCGGCTTGTGTGGCAATATCTAGTTTGGTGAATTTTATTTCGCCGGAATAGAGACTGTTAAATGAGGAGCAGAATTCGTATAAGAAACTGGCGAGGAGGTGAGGTGCGTTGAGTTTTCCTACTTGAGCAAGTTGTTCAGGGAATTCGGCCATCATTTTTACTAATTTTGTAGCTTTGGGATCGAGTTCTGTGAGGAATTCTGTGGAAGATTGAGCAGGGGATTCTATTTCTTTCATTTTTTCTAATAATCTTGTGAGGCGGACAGCGCTGTATTGGAGGTATGGTCCGCTTTGGCCTTCGAGGCTGAGCATTTTTTTAAGATCGAATTCCATGTTTTTGCTCATGCTTGCTGCAAAATTTCCGTATATTAGTGCGCCGGTGGCGATTTTTTCAGCATCCTCTTCAATTGTTTCTGGAGCTGAGTGTTCGCGCTTTTTGAGGTTTGCTAGTGCTGCTTCTTTTAATTGGTCGATCAATCCTTCTAGTGATCCAGCTCCTTCTCGGCTAGAGATTTTTTTACCCTCTTTGGTGATCATTCCAAATGCGAGGTGTTCTGCTTCGCCTGGTTCTGTGTCTCCAAGTTTTGCTGAAATATGGTAGAGGGCTTCCATGTCTGATTCTTGTTCGTTTCCGATTACGTAAAGCATTTTTGTTGCTTTCCAACTTTCGACACGGTGTCTTAGTGCGGCAATGTCACGGGTGAGATACATTGTGCTGCCGTCGCTTTTGAGAATGACGTGCATTTTGTCTTGGTCGATTTCAAGGAGAGGAGAGGGGTATTCTTTTTCTCCAATTTTTATTTTGGCATCTTGTAGCCGCAATCCTTTTTTGAATGCCCCTATTGTTTTAGATCTTTTTTCTTTTTTAACTTCTCCTTCAGGCTCTTCATGACTGTTGCCGTGGTGTATTAATGTTGCGTCATTGTCTATCCTTACTATTATTCTGTTTTTTTTGTTTCTTAGTATATGAATTTTGCCTTTTACTTCAAATTTTGCTTGGAATTGGCCAATTATTATTTCGATGTTGTTGTCGCCCTCTATAGTTTCTAAAGATTCTGTTCCTTCCTCTTCCTCTTTTTTTAGCCTAACTACGGTTCTGCCATCTTTTATTTTTTCTGATATTCCTTGTTCTGCTAGTTCTTCGACTGGGGCTGCCATTTGGTCGTTGTAAAAACTTTCTCCTAACGAGGCATCAAAACTGATGTCGAGGCGTTGATACATGCGATCAAACTCGATGAAGCTGAGACGGCGGAATTCTTGCCAGTGTTTGAGCATTTCTGGGTCGAGTTGTTCGAGACGAGTGAAACGTGTGCGACTTTCTTGATCCATTGCTTTTTGTCCATCAGTTTCTTTGTCTCCGATTGCAGTTTTCATACGTTTATAAAGTTCGGCGAGGTATTCCATTGGTTGCGTTTCCGGATCGAATAGTTCTGCTGTTTCTTCTCCCCAAAGTTCTTGTGCGTGGATGATCTGGCCGAAATTTGTGCCCCAATCTCCGAGGTGATTGACGCCATATGTAATGGAACCGTTTGCTTCTAGGATGTGTTTGAGGACTTCACCAATGATAGTAGATCGGAGGTGTCCGACGTGCATAGTTTTGGCGATATTTGGGCTGGAAAAGTCGAGAAGAGTGCGTTGGCCTGCTTGTGATTCATTGTTTCCATATTCTTCATCGAGTTGGTGGACTTGTTGGAGGGTTGCGTCGAGGAATGGGCCTTTTTCTAAAGTCATGTTGATGTAGATTTCTTGGATTTCAAATGTTGCCCAAGGGAATTGTGCTGATAATTCGGCGGCAAGTGCTGGAAGAATTTTTGTGCGGTAGTTGTTCATTGCTTCACTTCCCAGTGCTTTTTTTGCTTTTTTGCCTTCTGCTGCCTCAAGTTCTTTAGGATCGGCTTTGGTAAGATCAGGAACCATTATTGAATAGTCTGCAGTGACACTATCTGGGGTTCTGCGGAAGGCAGCTTTTCCTCGATTATGTAGGAAAATTTTGATGCGAGTTTTTGCTCTTCCCAGTGCATAACTGTCTAGTCTGTGGTGTTCTTGTACTGTTGCTTGGCTTTCTTTTTGGGTAACTAGAGTGAGTAGATCGGTTTGCAGCGCTGCATTAATTTCTCTCAAATCTACGGTTTCAGTTTCTTCAGCGGATTCAGCTGTTTCGGGGGTGACTACTAGTTCATCGACCATAATACTTTGGGTTAGGGTGCAGGCGCCTTTGTTTGAGCCAGGCTAGTGCTCGTTGGTCAGTTATGTTTTCTTGGTTTTCTGGTGCTTGGATTTTGAGGTGGTAGCGGTAGGAGGGAAGATGTCTTCTTTCCCATATTATGGTTTCAGTTTCGATGTCTGTTTGTAGTGGGGGAGGTTGGATTGACGATAGATCTGACCATAGTTCTGTTAATATTTTTTCTAATGACTCTCTTGTGTCTTTAATAATTCTTACTCCTTTGTGTTCAGTAAGGCCCAAGTGTCCGTGATCGGAAAGCCAGGCCATTGCTTCGTAAGCTAGGGGTTTTAGTATTCCGGAATCAAAAAATGACAATCCATATTGACCTTCATTTGTTTGGTGAACGTGGATGTTGTATTTTTGTCCTTTTATGATAGTTCCTTTTTCTAGGGGTGGAATTGTGATTTCTTCATCTACGAATACTGCGCAGAATTTTCTTAGAAGTTCTGCTGCGCTTTCTAAATTTTCACGTTCCATGTTTTGGCATCCTTTTGCAGGGTGCACTGAAACTGAGCGGGGATGGTAGTGGTCTTTACTGTAGTTGAGAGTTTGCATAGATGAAAATATGGGCGCTATTATGAAGGCTTTGATTAGTCATGTACAATAAAAAGCGCTTGACAATGCGGGTATTCTGAGTAGAGTGAGGGTTGTTCATTAAAAATTTGAGAGGAAAACTTTAAGGAAAAGTAAGTCTTTAATTTGATTCTAGCGAGTCTGGGTAGTTGTAAGCCAGGTAATCAAAACGGACTGAACGCACCTTTATCAAGAGTGCTAATCGAGAGATTTAGCCGGCAAAGTCCGTAATCAAGCTTACAGTTTATCGCCGCAAGGTAGAGAACTGGTCAAGGTTTTGCAGAGTGATCTGTGAAATAAAGTAGGGTGGTAACACGAAGTTCTCGAACTCTCGTCCCTGTAATCGTCATTATGACGAATGCGGAGATGAGAGTTTTTTTGTTTCTCTATAGAGCAAAATTGGTCTAAAATCCCCGCACAACAATAATCTAATTAATTATATTATGAAGAAAGCATTGTTAGCATTTTCCGGCGGTTTGGACACTACTTTCTGTATGCCATATTTGCAGGAGAAGGGATATGAGGTGACTACGATAACTGTGAATACAGGTGGTTTTACTAAAGAAGAATTGGAGAAAATTGAGGCTAAAAGTAAGAAACTAGGTGCTGTGGAACATATATTTATTGATGCTGTTGATGAATTTTATGAGGACTTTGTGAAGAAAGTTGTTTGGGCTAATTACCTGAGAGGTGGATCTTATCCAGCTTGTGTAGGCCCGGAGAGGGTAGTGGCTGCCAAAACTATTGCGGAGGTTGCTAAAGAAAAAGGAATTCACACTGTGGTACATGGTTCGACAGGTGCAGGTAATGATCAGATTAGATTTGATCTTTGTTTGAGGGCGATTTTGCCGGAAGTGGAAATAATTGCGCCGATTATGGATGAACAGCTTACTAGAGCTCAAGAAGTTGAATATTTGAAGGAAAGGGGGATTGAAGTGGACGTTGGTGCCAAGGATTATTCTGTGAATGTTGGAGTGCTTGGTACGACTATTGGTGGTAAAGAAACCGGGACTACTGAAAGTTTGCCTCCGGATGATGTTTTTCCTTTTGTGAAGCCATTGAAAGAATGTGGTGATGGAGTAAAAATGACTTTAAAATTTGAGAAGGGTGAAGTTGTGGAGGTGAACGGGGAAGCGATTGTTGGTGTGCCGATGATTCAAAAGATTAGAAAGATTGCTGAGGATAATGGTGTGGGCAAGGGATCTCATCTGGGTACGACGATTTTGGGAATCAAAGGCAGGATTGTATTTGAAGCTGCGGCGATGAAAGTGATTATTGCGGCGCATACAGAATTGGAAAAATCAGTTTTGACCTCTAAACAAGTTTTTTGGAAGAATCATTTAGGAACTGTTTGGGGAGATATGGTGCATGAGGGTTTGTATTTTGATCCTGTTATTACGGATATCGAAGCAATGATGCAATCGAGTCAGGAGACGGTTAGTGGTGAGGTTTATATCAATTTGGTAAAAGGAAATGTTTATTTGATTGGTTCTAAGAGCAAATTTTCATTAATGGATAGTTCGATTGCCAGTTATGGAGAAGAAAACGCATTTTGGGATGGAAGAGATGCTCAAGGTTTTGCTAAAATTTATGGTCTAGAAGGAGTAATTGCTAATCACAAAAGAAAATGAATTATATAAGCACATCAGATTTTTCTCAAGAACAGCTTCAAGAGATGCTGGATTTGGCGAAGCAATTTAAAGCTGATGGATATAGCGATGAGCTGAAGGGTAAAGTTTTGACTGCGGTTTTTTATAATCCTTCATTAAGAACTCTTTTGTCATTTCAGACTGGAATGCAAAAACTGGGAGGAATTGCCAATGTTATGCAGATGGGGGATTCGAGAAAGTTGGAATATGGTGAAGGTACTGTGATGGATGGTGGAGCTAGTGAACACATCAAGGAATTTGTGAAAGTTGTGGCTTCTTATAGCGATGTTATTGCTGTGAGGAAGAGCGATTTTATTCCGAACAAAAAGGGGCATCAAAATGATGGTATTTCAAAAGAAGACTATTTAGCGGATAAGTTTTTTGATCTTTTGGTGGAGCTAAGTGACAAACCAGTGATTAATATGGAATCAAATATGTTTCATCCCTGTCAGAGTTTGGCGGATATGTTGACGATGCAGGAGATACTGGGGGACGTGAAGAAAAAGAAATACGTTCTCACTTGGGCGCCTCATACTAAAGCTTTGCCACTTGCGACGCCTCATTCTCAAATGATTACTCCGAGTATTTTTGGAATGGATGTGGTTGTGGCTTGTCCTCCGGAATTTAATCTTGATGCTGGTCTGATGGAAAAGGCTAGAATGGCTGCAGAAAAGGCTGGAGGTTCATTTGAGGTGACGCACGATCAAAAGGCTGCACTTGAGGGTGCGGATATTGTTTGTGCCAAATCTTGGATGAGTTTGGAGAATTATGGTTTAAGTGAATTTGCTAGTGAAGCTAGGGAGAAATATGCAGATTGGATGGTGGATGATGTTGCTGGGGCGAAATTTATGCATTGTTTGCCAGTGAGAAGGAACTTAGTGGCAAGTGATTCAGTGATTGATAATTCTGTGGTGATCCAAGAAGCTGAAAACAGAATGTGGGCTCAAATGGGCATTCTTTCATATTTATTAAAGGGGAGTACTATGAAAAAATCATTAACTACTACGAAATGAAAATTCTGGCTGCAAATTGTTTAAAACTCATTAATGTATCTGTTTGGATACGCCTGCTTCGTTTTTCAAAATTTTCGCGCAGAATTTTTATTTCTCGTTACGTTACTTATTTCCCCATAATACTCAAAAGATCATGAAAATTATATTAGATAAAATTGGATCTGTTGTGAAAAATGCTAACTTTTCTGATGAAGTGGAATTGGGTGACAAAATTGTTTCTACAGAAGGAGCGATTTTGGCTGTAGAAGTTTTGGAGGACAAGAAAGTTTACAATCAATTGGAGTTAGTTTCTGGCAGGATGTCGACTTTGCATAAAGGAGATATTATCGCTGTTGCTTTGGGGAATAGAAAGGCTTTGAGAGGTTTTGTGGGCAAGGTTCCTGATGCTATTAATGTAGGGGAGACTATTAATGTTTTGAATCTTGGAGGAGTAGCTGGAATTTGTACTTCTGAGAATGTTCAAGAAGTGGGACATGCGTTAAAAGTGAAAGTTTTGGGAGCGATATTAAAAGATAATGAACCTTCAAACATCAAAGATTATGTTTTGTTTAAACCACTGAAGGATTTAGATAGTTGTGCCAAGCTGATTATCGTTTCGGGTTCTTGTATGCACGTGGGCAAAACGACTGTGGCTAGTGAAATCATTAAACATGCTAGAAGGGGTGGATTCAAGGTAATGGCGACTAAGTTGTCAGGAGTTGCGGCTTTGAGAGATGTGGAGACTATGATTGATTACGGGGCGGTAAACGCAGTTAGTTTTGTGGATGCAGGATATCCGTCGACGGTTGCCTGTGAAGATTCGATTACTGTGGCCAAAGGAGCTTTGAAATATTTGTCTGATGATAATCCTGATTTTATTGTGATTGAGTTTGGTGATGGAATTTATGGAGAATATGGAGTGATGGATGTGTTAAAAGATCCTCAGATTCAACAGTATGTTGTGGCGCACATTGGTTGTGCATATGATCCGCCGGGAGCGTTGAAGATGGCTGAAGTATGTGAAGAAATTGGTTTGCCACTAACTGTTATGTCTGGACCGATTAGTGATAATGAAGTTGGTGTTTGTTTTGTTGAGGAAAACATTGATGTCAAAGCATTCAATGCATTTAATAGTTCAGAGAAATTATTTTCTTACCTGAAAGAAAAATGTCTTTAAAAATATCAATAGTTGGGGCGGCCGGATACACAGGACTTGAGCTTGTGAGACTTTTGAGTGCACATCCGGAAGTTGAGATTATCAATTTACTGGGCAAGAGAACGGCCGGTCAAAAAATGAGTGATGTTTATCCGCACTTGATGGATTGTTGTGATTTGGAGATTGTGGAGAAAGATTTACAGCAGGTTGCTGATGAAAGTGATGTTGTGTTTTTGGCTTTGCCTCACGGGGTTTCTGGTGGGCTGAAGTTGGAGGGATGCAAAGTTATTGATTTGGCTGGGGATTTCAGACTTGGGAAGGAGGGAAGGAAGGAATTTTATGGAAATGAAAGTTCTACAGAGTACGTTTATGGTTTGCCGGAGTTAAATAGGGAGGCGATTATGGGGGCTGACAAGGTGGCAAATCCCGGATGTTTTGCGACAGTTGCACAGCTTTGTTTATTGCCATTTGCAAAAGTTAATTCGGTGGATATTTCTGCAGTAACCGGATCTTCAGGTTCAGGAAAGGATGCTAGTGATTCAACTCATCATCCTTTGAGATCTCATAATATGAAGAGTTATAAAATTGGTAAACATAGGCATATTCCTGAAATTATTCAGTCGACTGGATGTAAAGAGATTACTTTTGTGCCGACGAGTGGGCCATTTGTGAGAGGGATTCATTGTACTGCTTTTGTGGATGCGGAGATGGTTGATTTCAAAGAGTTCTACAAGGGGCACCCTTTTGTGAGGATCAAAGATTCTGTGCAATTGGTTGATGTAGTGGGTTCAAATTATTGTGATATTTCGGTGCAGCAAGTTGGTGATAAGATTGTGGTTCAAGGAGTGATTGATAATTTGGTAAAAGGGGCGGCTGGATCGGCTGTGCAGAATTTTAATTTAATGAACGGATTTGATGAAAGTTTAGGTCTTACTATTTTTCCACTATACCCATGAGTTTATTAGAAGTTTACAAAAGGTTTCCGCAGACAATTGTCAAAGCCAAGGGTTCTTATCTTTGGGATGATGAGGGCAATAAATACTTAGATTTTTATGCAGGACATGCGGTTTGTAGTATGGGGCATGCTTTTGAGCCATTGGTGAAAGCTGTTCAAAAACAGGCTGAAGAATTTTACTTTTACTCTAATATTTTTCATATGAAGCCAGCGGTGGATCTCGCCGCAAAGATGGTTGCGGCAATGCAATCGCCTTATAAAGTTTATCTGACAAATTCCGGTTCTGAGGCCAATGAAGCGGCGATTAAGATGGCGAGAAAGGCTAGTGGCAAGAAGAAGATGATTTCATTTGAAAATTCTTTTCATGGTAGAGGGATTACGGGAATTGGTGTGACGGGTATTGATTTTTATCATAAATTTGAGCCGAATTTGGATGAATATACTAATTTTGCTGAATTGGGAAATATGGAAAGTGTGAGGGAGGCTTGGGAAGAAGATGTTGCAGCGGTGATTTGTGAACCGATTCAGAGTATTGGTGGTGTGAATATGGCGTCGTATGAATTTTATAAAGAATTGGCAGATTTTTGTGCTGAAAAGGGTATTTATCTAATTTTTGATGAGGTACAGACTGGTTGTGGGAGATGTGGGGATTATTGGTTTGCTAATATTGTTGGAATTGAGCCTGATTTCATTACGACTGCGAAGGGTATTGCCAGTGGTTTGCCTTTGGCGGCGGTGATGGTCAAGGATGGCATTGAAGTGAATGCCGGTGAACATGCTACTACTTTTGGTGGGGGGAATATTCCTTGTGTGGCTGCTTGTGCGGTTTTTGATAAGTTGGGGGAGCCAGGATTTTTTGAGGCATTGAATGTTAGGTCTCAGAAAATAAAAGATCAGTTGGGGGCTTTTGGTGAGGGTTATTTATTAGGAATTGAAATTGAGTGTGATGATTTGGTGAAAAAGTGTTTGGTCGAAGGTTTGATTATTGGAGGTTCAGCTAAGAAAAATATTTATAGAATTACCCCGCCTTTGACTGTTAGTGATGAAGAGGTGGATGAATTTTTGGAAAAATTTAAAAAAGCATCGTCATGAATGATCATAAAAGTTTTTATTATTCGCAGTTTAAAGGCAAAGTTTTTGTTATAAAAATTGGGGGTGAAGTTGTGGCTTCAAAAGATATTTTGGAAAATATTTTGATAGATGTGGTTGAATTGATGGCGCATGGGATTCATGTGGTTTTTGTGCATGGAGGAGGTTCTCAGGCTGATGATTTATCTAAAAAGTTGGGACATGAAACGACAAAAATTGATGGAAGGAGGGTTACTGGTGAGAAAGATTTGGAAGTGGTGAAGATGTTGTTTGGTGGTTCTTTGAATTTGGATATTTTGAGTATTTTAAAGAAATTGGGTGCTAAAGGTTTGAGGGTTTCGGGATTGGATGGGGGACTTTTGGATGTAAAAATGAGGGAAAAAGGTGAACATGATTTTGGTTTTGTGGGTGACGTGGAAAAAGTTCATCCCAAGGTTCTGGTGGATTTGATGAATTATGGTTATTTACCTGTAGTATCACCGTTGGGAGTGACCGATGATGGAACGATTGTTAATATTAACGCAGATACTATTGCAACAGAGATTGCGATCAGTTTAAATGCTTCTAAACTAATTTTATTTACGACGACAGATGGTATTTTTAACGGCAAAGATTTGATTCATACTTTGACTTTGAAGGAGTCGCAAAAGTTGATTGATGATAAGATTGTGAAGGATGGAATGTTAGTAAAGTTGGTAAATTGTATGCAAGCTGTTGAGGCTGGTGTGCAGAGAGTACATGTTTTGAATGGACTTCATCCACATAGTTTGGTGGCTGAAGTTTGTACAAAAAGTGGTGTAGGTACGATGATTATTTCAGGGAAGGAAAAGGAAAAATATTTAAACGAATAAACAATGTTGCCAGATTTTGTGAGACATTTCAAAGGGAAGAAGCCAGGTCCAACTGTTGTTGTGATGGGTACGATTCACGGCAATGAGAGGGTTGGCGCTTTTGTGGTGGATATGTTGGCGGAGGAAATGCCTGATTTGAATTTTACTGGAGAAATTTATTTGATTATTGGAAATCCAAAAGCTTATGCACATAATGTGAGATATATGGATTCAGATCTTAATAGACTTTTTGGTCCTGATTATGATGAGTTAAAAAAGATACCGGTGGATGAGAGAAATTATGAGCAGTCTAGAGCGTTGGAGCTTGGTCCTATTTTGGAAAGTGCAGACTTCCTTTTGGATTTACATTCGACTATCAGGCCTTCTGTGCCTTTTTGTTATTGTGAATATAATGAGTTACATCTTGATTTGGCTTTTTGTATGGAACCAAAATACGTTGTTTCTCCTGAAATCAGATTGCCGGATTTAATTTCGTCTACTGACAACATGGTTGATAGGCATGGAGGGATTGGTATAACTTTTGAATCGGGTTGGCATCAAGATGATCATGCTGATCATAAGGTTTTGGAGAAGGTGAAGATATTTTTGCAAAAGGTTGGTATGTATGATTTTGCGGTGAGGCCGATTTGTGAAGGGCAACCTCATTTGGCGATTTATGAACAGGTGATTTGTGAAACTGATGATTTTCATTTTGATAATCCGGATGTTTCGAATTTTGATTTTTTGAAGGAAGGTTTTGTTTTGGCTTATGATGGTGGGGAAGAGGTGAGAGTTAAGAAGGATTCGTATTTAGTATTTCCAAAAACTGCCTTAAACAAAGGCAATATTGCTTGTTACTTAGCCTACCAAAAATGAAAAAAATATGGGACAAAAAGGGGTCGTCAGCTAGCTCAGGGAGTGAAGATTTCTTGATTAGCAAAGGTGTGCCAGACAATGTATTGATTCCTTATGATGTGATTGCGTCCAAGGCTCATGCAAATATGTTGGCATCGATTGGAGTTTTGACTGATGAAGAAAATAAATCTTTGCAGGAGGGATTGGATGAAATTCTTTCTTTGTTTGAAGCTGGCAAGTTTGTGGTGGATGGGGAAGATTGTCATTCGACTATTGAGGCTTTTCTGACTGAAAAACTTGGAGATGTTGGTAAAAAAATTCACACTGGTAGAAGTAGAAATGATCAAGTTTTGGTGGCATCGAGGTTATTGATGAAAGATAAACTTTCTTCTGTCATTGAACTCACTTTGGAAGTGGCTGATGCTTTTTTGCAAATGGCCAAGAAACATGAAAAAGTTCCTTTCCCAGGATATACTCATTCTCAGCAGGCGATGCTTTCTAGTTTAGGGCATTATTTCGCTTCATTCACTGAGAGTTTGGTCGATGATGGTGAAATGCAAAAGGCGGCGCTTAAACTGATTGATCAGAATCCACTTGGTTCTGCTGCTGGTTTTGGAGTGTCTTTTCCATTGGATAGAGAGATGACGACTAAGGAATTGGGTTTTGCTAAGGTGCAGAATAATTCTTTGTATTGTCAGACATCGAGGGGGAAGTTTGAGGCTTTTGTGATTGAGTCTCTTGTTCAAACTATGCTGACTTTGGGTAGATTTGCTCAGGATATGATTATTTTTACAACTCAAGAATTCGATTATTTTTCTGTGGAAGATTCGATGACGACTGGTTCATCTATCATGCCGCAAAAAAAGAACTTGGATTACATGGAAGTGTTGAGGGGCGAAGTTTCTAGAGTGATTTCTTTTCACTCTTTGGTTTGCGATTTAACAAAGAATCAGATTTCTGGTTACAACAAGGATCTAAAATTTGTGAAACAGCCTGTGATGGATAGTTTTGATTCTGTGATGGGATCACTAACAGTGGTGAAGAAAATGCTGGCTGCTATTGAGCCGAAAGTTGAGGTGATTGAGTCGAAAATTTCTAAAGGGATGTTCGCTGCGGATATTGCGAATGATCTTGTTAAAAACGAAGGTATGCCTTTCAGGGATGCTTACAAGGTGGCGATGGAGAGGCTGGAAGATGCTGAAATTGATTTTGCAGAGAATATCGCATCAAAAGTTAGTCCGGGAGCGCCGGGTAATTTGGGATTGTAATGATTTAATTAATAATCACAATTGTATGGAGATTAGTAGTGTTGGAGAGGCTAAAAATGCAATTTATACTTTATTTGGGAATCTTGAAAGTGATCAGAGGGATGGGTTGCAGGCTGTTCTTGAGCGTTTAAGAGTTTGGTCTTTGGGGGTTGAAAATGATTTCCCGGCCGTTGATCCAGGAGAAGGTGCGGTTAATCCAAAGTTAAAGTTAGGTGAAAAACCTTCTGACGTGCTTCAGAGTATGGTTGAGGGAGGTACGGGTATCAAAACTCAGTTATTCCAAGTATTGAATTGGGTGATCACTGTTAATCAGAGAATGCAGAATTAGTACCTTGGTATTGTGTGATCTTCAGCGATGGTGCAACGTGCAGATCCGCCACCGACTTTTTCGATGATGTCGAGTGAGGAATGTGTAACTTCTAAGTTAAGTCTCTTATAAGTTGTTAACTGTTTTTCATTGAAGGCATTGAAAGCTGTGTCTGACATTACAAGGAGGTGTCCGCCAAATATATTTTCTAATTCTAGGATGTTGCCGCAGAAATTATCCATTTGTTGGCGAGATATTTCTATTATTTCTTTGCCGTTTTTTTCAAAACTTCTTTTTAGGGTTTCCCGTTCAAATTCATTTGGAATTGCGTCGAGGCAGATTACTACATAGTTTGTGCCGACGGACATTACTACGTTGGTGTGGTAGATAGGGTTGTCATCAATATCTACTGCGTGAAAACGTATGGCGTCGTAAGGGCTGTTTTTTTCAAAATGGTCTACTCCGCCGGGAGTTGTACGTGCTGATATGCAGGCGTAGGTTATGCCGTGAGTGCGATCGAGTACAAGGCTGCCGGTTCCTTCTAAAATTTGGCCTTGGTTTTCGATTTGATCCATTCGTACCAGTTTAATTTTGGTATGATTATCTTTTCTTAATTTTCCTATTATTTCGTCTAGTTTTCTTCGTTCTTGGCGGCGGTTGTCGTTTAGCATTGGGTATGTGACTAGAGCTGGGCCTCTTTCTGTTTGGTGTGTGGACATCCAGTTGTTTGGAAAAATTGCGTCGGGTGTGTGTGGTAGTGGGGTGTCTTCTATTAATAATACATCTATAAATTTGGCTCTAAGTTTTGCTACTAATGTTTCGAATTCTTCTTGTGCTCTTCTGTTTACTTCTTCTTGAGTTAGTTCACCGTCCAGATCGTGTTGGAAGTGATTTGTTTTTGCTGCTTGAGGGTTGTATCCGAAGTAGGTTGGTTTGACCATGATTACGGAACTTGTGGTTTGAGAAAATTCAGTTTGTCCTTCTGGCACTAGTGGTTGTTGGCGATTGTCATTGCTGGCTTCTTGAGGGGTGAGACCAAAACTTAGTGTTTCTAGATTTACTGACATTTGGAAAATGATTATAAAATAACCCTAGATCGTATTTGCAATCAGGAGAGTATTGTATCTTGGACTTTGTGATTTTGTCCAATTAGCTCTGCAGGTAGTGGATCGTTAGGTTTGGGTGGGGGAGGATTGTTGAAGCTGGGAAATTGTCCACGTTTAATGATGACGGCTCTTGTAGTTTTTTGAGGATTTCTGGCTTGTTCTTGAGGAGAATGAGGATTTTCTTGGAGTTTAGTATGGGTGTAAATGTCAGTGTTAGTCGATCTTCTATTGCGAAGTTGGTGGTTTTGCTGTGTGCTACGTTTTTTTCTGGTAATTTTGTGTTTGGAAAAATAGAGGCGATGTGGCCGTCTGGACCGATTCCGAGGATGGTGAGGTCGAATTGTTCTGGTAGTTCTTTTTCGTAATTTGTGAGGCATTCTTCGATTGGGAGGGATGTGTCGAAATAGTGCTCGAGATTTAATCCGGCATCTGTGATCATTTTGTAGTTTGAGTCGGGGTGGTCGCTGGGTACGTAACGTTCGTCGACTTGGTAGAGTTGGGCTTGGATTTTCATTCGTTTGTAGAGTGGCAGGGGAGTTGAACCGCCGGAGAGTGCGATGGTTTTGGGGTGTGCATGAGCTATGAAAGCTAATGTTTCAGAGATGAATTCTTCTTCTGTGCTGAAAGTTTTGATTTGCATTTAATGAATGTCGAACCATTTAAATCCTTGCATTTTGGTCAGTTGGTTTTGGCTTTCAGGTCCTTCAGATCCGTCTTTGTATTTTTGGGGTTTCAGTTTTGCTTTTTTGATAAAGTTGATGATGTTGTCAGTGATGCGCCAGGTTGAGATTATTTCTTGGAAGGAAAGGAAGTTTGCTCGTCTTCCACGTACAACGTCGAGTAAAAGTAGGGCGTGTTCTGGTAGGCAATAGTCGCCAACACAAGCGATTGATTCTGTTGTTGTTAGAGTTTTGGCTTTTTCGGTGATGCCGTATTTGTTGAGTAGGCGGATGTTGATTTGTTCTTTGGGTTGGAGTTCGATGATTAGCCTGTTTGGTTCTTCTTCTTTTGGTTGGAAGCCGAATTTTTTTAATTCTATTACTATGTAATTGTGTTTTTCGTGTAGTTTTTTGCCGGTACGAATGTAGATTGGAACTTTGTACCAAGATTCACGATCGATGAATAGTCTGAGGGCTGCAAAAGTTTCAGTTTTTGAATCTTTGGGTACGTCTTTTTCTTTTTTATAACTTTCGTATTGTCCGATGACGATGTTTTTTTCTGATGGAATAAATTTTAATGCAGAGAGAATGTTTTGTTTTTCGCGATGAATTGCATCTGCATTTTCAGTAATTGGAATAGACATTGTGACGAAGGCGAGGATTTGTAATAGATGTGATTGAACCATGTCTTTTATGGTTCCCACCGTATCAAAATATCCAACACGATTGGTCACTCCAACTTCCTCTGCAGCGGTGATTTGGATGTTGGCCACTTCAGGTCCTTTCATCATTAAATTGAGGAAACGGTTGCTGTGGCGGAGGTGTAGAATTGATTGTACTGCGTTTTTGCCAAGGTAATGGTCCAAAAGATAAACGCAATCTTCGTGGAAATAACGTGCGACGAAATGGAATAAGTCTCGGGCGGATTTGGTGTCTTCACCAAAAGGTTTTTCGAGAACTATTCTGAGGTCTTCGTTTTCTGATGTTTTGGTTTCACCGAGATTGCTGATGATGTCTTTAAAGACAAATGGAGGTACTGAAAAATAAGCGATGTGTGCTTGTTTGGCTTTTGTTAGCTTTGCGAGGAAAGTACGATATTTTTTGAAATCAGCAATTTTGTCGTATTTTCCTGAGAAATATTGTACGTGTTCAGTGAGCTTTTTTAGTAATTTTTCGTCAATTTTTCCTTTGTAATTTTTTTTAATTGAATCGCTGAATTCTTTTTGAAATTCTCCACGTTTTTTTTCTGTACGAGCATAACCAACGATGTGGAAGTTTTTTGGGAAACGATTTTGTTCC
Source organism: Candidatus Altimarinota bacterium (assembly GCA_016763975.1). Taxonomy (GTDB): domain Bacteria; phylum Patescibacteriota; class Gracilibacteria; order UBA1369; family LOWO2-01-FULL-3; genus NORP293. The sequence goes on along the minus strand of JAESSS010000036.1, from coordinate 37,320 downwards.
GCCAAAGAATACAGTGCAGGAAAAATCTTTAACTTAGCCAGATCTCCGGACGCGCCGAAGATTGTAAGTATAAAAGGCTTTTTGATGCGGAAAATATTCATTATTCTTCCCAGTTAGTGTGAAATGTTCCTTCTTGGTCTGTACGTTCATAGCTGTGCGCGCCGAAGAAATCACGTTGAGCTTGTGTGAGATTTTGGGGTAGATTGTCCGCTGCTAGAGCGTCGTAGTAGGCGAGTGATGCTGAGAGTGCCGGCATTGGTATGCCATTAGCGATTCCCAGTGTGAGGAATTCTCGCCATTGATCTTGTTTTTCGAAATTTAAAACGATTGTTTCACTGGCTTTGATTGATTTTTCATTGTTGTCGCTGAAGGCATCTGCCCATTTGCCCAGTTGGTCGCTGCGAATGATGCAGCCACCTCTCCAAATCCGAGCGATTTCGCTGAGGTTTAGGTTCCAATCGTATTCTTCTGATGCTTGGCGCATTAGTTGGAAACCTTGGTTGTAAGTGCAAATTGTTGCGAGGTCGAGGGCTGATTTTGCTAGTTCTTTAAGATTTTCAGGTAGTGTTATTTTGAGATGTTTTTGGATTAGTTGTCTTTGGCGTTGTTTGCTGTCGCCGGAAATTATGCGGGCGTCTACAGCTGCGTTGATTGTTGGAGTGGAAACTCCGTAGTCCATTGCAGCGAAAGTTGTCCATTTGCCGGTGCCTTTTTGTTTGGCTTGGTCTTTGATTTTGTCGAGGATGTCACCTTTTTTGAAAATTGTTGCGGTGATTTCTACTAAGAAAGATGTTGAATTTTCTTCTTTGCTCCATTGTTCGAATAGTTTTTGCATTTCTTCGTTGCTGAGTTTGCCGACTTTTCGTAAGAGGTCGTAAATTTCTGCAATAAGTTGCATAATTCCGTATTCGATTCCGTTGTGAACCATTTTCACAAAGTGTCCGCTGCCACCTTGGCCGATGTGAGTGAAGCATTTGCCTCCTATGCCGTCGTCTGCTGCTGTTGGCAGAAAGATGGCCTCGATTGCCTCATAGGCCTGTTTGCTTCCTCCAGGCATCATGCTTGGCCCGTGGAGTGCGCCTTCTTCGCCGCCGGATACGCCCATGCCGATAAAGTTTGGCCATTCTTTTTGGCGTCTTAGTGTGTCATGGTAGTTGGAATTTCCTCCATCGATGATGATGTCGTCATTATCTAATAGGGGAGTAAGTTGTGCCATCACTGTATCAATGGCTGATGAGTTGACCATGATCAGGATTTTGCGTGGTTTCTCGAGTGATTCTACGAATTCTTCAAGGGTTTTAGTTCCTTGGAGATTTTCTTCACCAAATTCTTTGATGAATTCTTCTGTTTTAGTTGTTGTACGATTATAAACGGAGCATTTATTGCCTCTACTAGCAATGTTGCGAGCTAAGTTTGCGCCCATTACTGCTAGTCCAATAACACCGATTTTACTGAATTCTTCTAAATTACCATCTACTTCGTTATCAGAAAATTTTGATTCTCGAGTACTGCTTGTACGCTCCGAGTCAAAATTTTCCTGCTGCCTTGTATCTGGCATTTTTGAAGAATCCATTGTTAATAATGTTTAGCTGATTTTATATTTTCCGATATTGTCGAAATAATGTTTACCTTCTTTTAGGTAACATTTATTAGCTTTTTTGATCATTTTCATTGCTTCTTTTTCGTCTTTGGCAATGTGGATCACATTTAGGTTTTCGGGGCTAATTAAGCCGTTTTTTACTGGATATTTTTTGACCCATTTGATTAGCTCTTCCCACATTTTGCCTACTAAAATGATAGGCATTGCTGGGATGTGTTTTACTTGAATTAATTGCCAAGTGTAAAAAAGTTCTAGCGCAGTTCCGATTCCTCCTGGTACAACTACAATTGCTCTGGATAGAGCCATGAAGTGGTCGAGGCGGGTTGAGAATTTATTGAATTTCTTTTTGATTTCCAGGTGTCCGTTGCCTTTTGCTTCCCAAGGAAGTTTGATCAGAAGTCCGATTGAATCGGAGTCGTGTTTTGTGTCTCCGGCTTCGTGTCCAGCGTTTGCGGCTTCCATTAGTCCGGGACCGCCACCGGTTACGATGTCGAATTTTTCTTTGCCGATAGATTTTGCTAAGCGAAAGACCATCTTGTATATCTCATCATCTTTTTGGATGCGGGCTGATCCAAATATTGCGACTCGGAAATGTTCCTTTTGTAGTTCTTGTTCTACTGAATTTTTCTTTTTAGCCATGGTTTTTGTTAAAATTTACTTCCCTGAATTATAACAGAAATAGGAGTTTTTCATAAGATGACATTTCTTGAGCTTATTTTATCGCTTCAAATTGAGAAATGAAGTGATTCTTGTCACTAGAGGAGGTTTTTGACTGCTTTGGCGATAGCTTTTGAATCGATTCCAGCTTTTTCGTAGAGTTGATCTGCTTTGCCTGAGAATTGGTATTCTTCGACGCCGATCACTTTGATTGCTTCGAGAGTGATTCCGTTTTGTTGGATGTGGCTTGCGAGCATTGCTCCCATTCCAGAGTGAATGTTGTGGTCTTCTACTGTGATTAGTTTTTTAGTTTTCTTTACTGATTCTAGAATTTCTTCTGAGAATTTTTTCAGTGAAGGAACAGCGATGATTTCTACTGATACTCCTTCTAATTCTTTGGCTGCCTCTAGCGCTTCGTGGATGGTTGCTCCACATGCAGCGATAGTGATGTCTGATCCTTTGCGGATGATGTCGCATTTGCCGTATTGGTATTTGTAATCTTCTCCGTAAAATACTGATCCGTCTTCTTTTGTGATGATTGGGAATTTGTGGCGTCCCATGCGAACGTAAAAGTTTCCGTAGTGGGAAGCGACATATCTAATTACTCTATCTGTGTGGTTTGGGTCAGAAGGTTCGATGATCATTGTGTTAAACATTCCTGTGAATGAACTTTTGTCGTCGATTGCTTGGTGAGTCGGGCCGTCTTCACCAACGGAAAGTCCGCAGTGGGTTGCGACCATTTTGACGTTGCAGTGGTTGATGTCGTTGACGCGAGCTTGGTCTTTGGCGCGGCTAGAAAGGAAGGCTCCGAATGTTGAACAGAAAGGTATGAATCCAGCGAGGGAGAATGCTCCTGAGGCTGAAACCATATGTTGTTCGGCGATTCCACATTCTACGTACTGTGCCGGAAGGTCGGAGGCTACGAATTTTGTCATTACTGAGCCTTTTACGTCTGCGGTGAGGGCGATAATGTTTTCGTTGTGCATTGCTAGGTCGAGTAGGGCTTTGCCGTATGCTGTGCGGCAATCTGTCACTTCGTCAGCGTCGTAAACTATTGGAGTTCCGGTTTCGACGTCGAGTTTTGTGAGGTTTTTTGGATCGTTGGCCGGTGTTGGTTTGTAAGTGACGTGTGTTTTGCGGAATTCGTCGAGTAGGGCTTCTTGTTCTGCTGAAATTTCTAATAGTTTGATTGGATCAACCGCATCTTCCGGTTTTGGAGCTTTGCCGTGCCAGTCTGGTTTGTGGTCGCGGCCAGCTTGTTCCATCATTGCTACTCCTTGTCCCATGATTGAATGTCCGACGAGTACTACAGGTTTGCAAGTGACTTTGTGGGCTTCTGCTAGCGCTTTCCAGATTGCTTGTGGATCGTGAGCGTCTACTTCGATTACGTGCCAGTGACCGGCTTCAAAGATTTTGCAGATGTCGATGTCCATTGTGTCAGCGAGGCTGGCTGTGAGTTGTACTTTGTTGTAATCGACGAAGGCGATTAGGTTGTCTAGGTTGTAGTGACGGGCGAAGTGGATCATTTCGTGTACTTGTCCTTCTTGGCATTCGCCATCTCCCATTAGGGTGAAGACTTTTTTGTCTGATTTGTGCATTTTTTCAGCGATAGCAAATCCTGTTGCCGCTGAAACTCCTACTCCAAGTGGTCCTGTTCCAAAATCTACTCCGTCAACGTGACGGGTGATGTGTCCTTCGTAGACTGATCCGATTTTACGGAAATTTGCGACTACTTCTTTTTTGGGAATGTAGCCCATTTCAGCAAGGGTTGAATAAACTCCTGGTGAAATGTGCCCATTGGAAACTACGATTTTATTGCCGTTTTGTCCGATAAGAAAGGCGTAAATTACAGAAAGGTAATCGATACAAGAAAGTGAACCACCTGGGTGGCCGCTTTGGGCGTTTACTACCATTTGCAAAATACTGTGACGACAAGATTTGCTGAAAGCTTCGAGAAATTCGAGATGATCTTCGTTTAGTTTTTCTCCGAGTTTTGGAAGGGATTTAAAGATCAAGTGCTTCGCGTGTTAATTTTTTTGAAAGTTCAACGCCTGGTTGGTTGAACGCATCGATATTATAGAATTCACCAAGAAATGCAATGCTTGCTTCGAAGAGCATGAAGAGTTCTCCAAGGCTTTGTTCTGATACTTTGTTGATTTTGATGGTGAGGTTTGGCTTCTTGTTTTGGGTCAGTGATTTGCGAGTGGCGTCGAGTTCTACTTTTAGTAGTTTGTTGAATGAATATGATTTTCCCGGGATTGGGAGTTCTGGGCCCAAGTCAGTCACTTCGATGAAAATGAGGAGCTTGTCATTGGGCCCTTCATTATAAAGTTGGAGTTGGGAGTGTTGGTCGGTGACGCCGAGAGCTTTTTGGGGAGTGATTCCGGTTGTTGAGTTTTTGCCGATGCTTTCTGCGAGAAGTTGGCTGTACCAGTCTGATAGTTTACTCAGTTTTTGGCTGTAAGGCATCATCACTGTGACGGGTTTGTTTAGTTTGTGTTGGATTTGAGCGAGGGTAAACGGCAGGTTTTGTGTGACATCAGTTGAGAAGAATTTTTCGCGCATGTGAGCGGCACCTTCGAGCATTTTGTCGATGTCGAGTCCGAGTAGGGCAGCCGGTAGAAGTCCTACTGGAGTGAGTACTGAGAATCTGCCACCAACATTTTCAGGAACTTCGAATATTGTTCTGTCGCCGGCTGCTTCTCTGAGTTTGCCGGATTTGCCAGTGATGAATACGAAGTTTTCGGCAGGAGCTTTTTCACTGAAATAAGCGTATTGGCTGAGGATTTCGGGAGTGTTGCCGGATTTACTGATGATAATGAATAGTGTTTTGTTGAAGTCGATTGATTCTTCTAGTTCGGTAAACATTACGGGGTCGATGTTGTCGAGAACGTGGAGTTTTTTGTCTTTGTAGAGGTGGGTGAGGGCTTGTTGTAGGCAGATTGTGCCTAGAGAAGAACCTCCGATTCCACATATTACAATGTGTTCGTGTGTGCTTTTTGCTGCGAATTTTTTGATGGCTGAAGTGTCTTGTTTGTGAAGATCGTAGAATCCTAGTTCACGGGCTTCTATTTTTTCTAAGTATTCAGCAATGGGGCGACCGTCTAGGTCGGCCTCACCAAATTCAACTAGATTTGCGATGTCGAGAAAGATCATTTTTTAGCAGTTTTCCAATCAGAGAGGAATTTTTCAATTCCGCTATCAGTGAGTGGGTGTTTGATAAGTTTGTCAAAAATTCCAGCTGGCATTGTACAAATGTCTGCACCTAGGAGGGCTGATTCTACAACGTGTTCTGGGTGACGAATTGAGGCTACAAGTACCTTTGTTTCGTATTCGTAAGTTTCATAAATTTGAACTATTTTTGCGATTAATTCCATTCCATCACTTGAGATGTCGTCGAGCCTTCCAACAAAAGGGGAGACTAGAGTTGCTCCGGCTTTTGCGGCCATTAGGGCTTGGCTTGGTGAAAAACAAAGAGTGACGTTTGTAGCGATTCCTTCTTTGTTAAATTCTTGTACAGCCATCAGTCCGTCCGGTGTCATTGGTACTTTTACGAAGATGTTGCTACCCCATTTGGCATATTCCAGACCTTCTTTGACCATGCCTTTGACGTCTGTGGAGATAACTTCTGAAGAAACTGGACCGTCTACCACTTCTAAGATTTCTTTGATACGTGTTTCAAGTTTCACCCCTTCCTTAGCGATTAAACTAGGATTGGTTGTCACTCCATCAACAAGGCCCCAAGCGGCGTACTTCCTGATTTCATCGATATTAGCTGTGTCTAAAAAGAATTGCATAATGTGAGGTTAGTTTGTGCCCTCAATATAGTTTATTTGTATGGGGCTATCAAGTGAGCTTTGTCACTGATATACAATTTAAATACTGTTCTAATTCTCCGGCTTTTTCATGCTTTCCTGTTTTTTCGTAAGCTTCTTTTAAATGTCTTGTTGTGTTGTGAAGTCGAATGTGTTTTTGTGGAAAATGCGATATTGCCAGCGTTCCCATTCTGTTTTCTCATTAATTTCCGGACACCATCGCCAGAATTGAGGTGCAAGATCGAGAAATTTCTCATAGTGGGGGATTGCTTCTGCATATTTTCCGTTTCGATAGTATGCGTCGCCAAAAATGCGATTGCCTGCTGGATACTCAGGGTTTTTTTCTATTATTTTTTCAAAAAGTGTTATGGATTTGCTTAAGTCGGATTTTGATATAGAAACTGCTTCCCATCCAAGATTATCCATTGTTTCTCCCTCAATTTTCCTGATTTCTGTGCTTTGTTCGGGGATTATTGATTCGTCTCTGATTAACAATTTGTAACGATAATATGCATAGTATGGATTTGATTCGATGGTATCTTCTATTAATTCGATACTTTTATCATAATCGTAGGTTTGAACATGTAGGGCGTAGGAAAAAGTGTTTTCTGCTTGGGCTACTTTAAAAATGGAGAAGTAAAAAACGATTGGGATTATGAGTAGTGTGAGTGGATTGAATTTTTCTGTGTTTTTTTCTGTGCTTTCTGTTTTTACAATTGCTGAGAGGAGGAAGAAAAATATGACGAAATGTGAAGTTAGAGAAAAGCTGAAGAAATTCTGGAATATGTAAGTTAATGAGGCGAGATATAGGGCTTGGTGAGTTTTTTCTGTGCTGCGAAAGAAACCTTTTATAAGGTAGAAAATTAGTATGATCCAAGTGATTATTCCCGGTATTCCTGTTGCGATACCAATTTCTAAGAGATCGTTGTGAGCTCGGTCTGTTGTTGTGTTCATGCTTAACTCGTCGACGTGAAATTGTGGAGAAAGATATTCTTTTGATTGGCTGCCGAAATTTTCTGGTCCGATACCGAATAGAGGATTTTGGCTGATTATTTTTGTTGATGCTTTTGCAATTGTGATTCTGGATGAAATTGAATTGAAATTTGTAGAGTTGGGCGTGAAGCGTTCTAGTAAGTTTGTTGTGAAGAATAAAGTTAGGAGGATGACGGTTGTAGCTGCGATTGTTGTTGCGACTAGTTTGAATGCTTTTTTCTTAATTATTAAATGAAGTAGGTATATGGATCCCGCTACTAATAGACCTGCGATTGGTGCACGGCTTTGTGAGTAAAAAAGTGCTAGAAAAAGTATGATTGTCAGTAGTGGGTAGAGAAGTTTGTTTTTTCTGATTCTTGAAATAGACAGAGGGATTGCTAGTGAGATGAATTGTCCTAGAAAATCCGGGTTTCCAAGTGTCGAAAATGCTCTGCCAAGAAGAAAGGCAGTGTCGTAATGTTTAAAAAAAGGATCGTATCCGTAGTTTTGAAAAATTGCGTATCCTGCAACTATTCCTGAAGATATTAGGAATACTGAAATTAGTTCTTGAAGGTGTTTCTTGTTGAGATTTGCTAGTAGTAAAAAAAAGAAACCTAGATAGTAAAACCATTGAATGAGTCCTTGTGTTCGTTCTTGTGTACCAAAGAAACTTTGAATTCTTGCGGGAGAAATTATAGTTGCTATCGTCAGTAAGGCTGTTAATGCAAGGATGATTTTGATTAAGGGGTGTTTTGTTTTAAGAAGTTTTATGGTGTTGAATGAAAGTGCTATCAGTATGAGACTTCTGAATAATAGAGCTTTTGGTAATTCAAAATTTTGGGTAAATCCAGGCCAAAAAAATAGCGGTACAAGAAAAAGCACACTGGCGAGAATCCCTTTACTGATTTCTTGCCAGTGTGCTTTGTATATTTTCATTATCTTCGTACTTCTCTTTCTTGTTTAACACATGATCCTACTTTTGAAGTTACCTTTGAAGTTTCTCCAGATGCTGGACGTGAGCTTACGTCGGAAGTGACTTCTGAAGTTACTCTTGATGTTACTTTAGATGCGACTTTTGATGTGCCACCTCTTGAAGTTACTTTAGAAGTTACGTTAGATGTGATTTTTGAACTTACTTCGGATGCTACTCTTGATGTCACTTCTGAGGCAACTTCTGAAGCAACATTAGATGTTACCCATTGGGTTCCTGCAGGACATCTGGCAAGTCTGCCTTGGAATAGGCCGCTTTGCGCACTAAATAAAACGCCACCAACAACTATTACTGCTAGTGCTAGTGTGATTTTTGATCTTTTGGACATATAAAATGGATTATTTTTTCCATCTTATGTCATAAAGATTTGTTTTTCAATTTTCACTGATTGACTTTATCAAGTAATGATTGCTCAATTCCAATTGGCCCCAGATATCCACTGTCTAGAATTTTTGCTTCAAGTACTTTGTCGTATCCAGTCAGAACTAGTAAGCCTATGACGATGAGCATGATTCCGAGAATTTTTTTGAACCAGCCATTTGGGTTTGCGGCGAAACGGAATTTTTGGGCGACTTTTTGTCCACCGTATCCGATCAACAACAATGGGATCATCAGTCCGATACTATAAACTGTCAGGTTGAGGAAACCGGTTGCGAAACTTTGTGGCAATACGACCGCGAGAATCACTGCATAAGTAGGGGAGCAGCTGGAAAATACTGGTCCAAGTGCTGCGCCGAGAAAGATTAGTCCTTTCACACTTTTGTCTTGGTTGTTGGCGATGGCCTCTTCAGATTTGTAGAGTTTTAGTTTAAAAGCGATTGTGTTCCAGATACTTGGAAAGATAGTTATTAGTCCAAATACTAGGATTAGACCGCCGGAAATTGTTTGCCAAACTTCGGTAGGAACTCCGAGGAGGGCAGTTGTGGCTTTCAGTAAAAGGGAAAAAACTAGTACGGATATTCCTAGAGACACTGTGATGATCACAGGTCTCCAGGGATTATTTTCTCCTAGTGAGCCACCGAGTATTACTGGCAGAATTGCTAGGGCACACGGTGCGATTACTGTTAACAGTCCTGCGATGAATGAGACAATTAGTAGGTCCATAGTTTAGAGGTTTTTGTTTATAGCAGCGACTATTTCACGACTAGATGGTGAGGCGAGCCTCTCTGTAATTTCTCCATCTGCGTCTAGTATTACTATTGTTGATTGAATAGCTACTCCGTATTTTTGCCTAAGTACTAGCTCTGTGTCAAAATTTATTTTAATAATAGTCACTCCATCCGGCAAAGTGGAGAGGTTTTTGTTGATATCATTTTCTACAGCGCGGCATGATGGACACCAATCGGCGTGAAAGAAAAGTGCTACTGGTTTTTGGCCTTCATATTCTTTGAAAGTTTCTTTGTCGTAGTCGATGAATTGGGCTGAAGCGAGTTGTACTGATGGTGTTTCAGTGCTTTCTATAGTTTCCACGACAACTGTTTCTGGATCAGTTGAGGAGTGTGTTGTCGATGTTTGTCCAGATGTGCATGCGCTGAGCACAAACATTGAAAGGATTGATACTCGTAAGATCTTGTACATATTTGTATTGGTTAAAAATGTAGCTGCATTGTATGTGCGCTTGGATTTGTTGGAAGTGATTATTGTCACTTAAAAGTTTGCTTTTGTTTATTTTTGCGGGTAATTTTCTGTCTTATCAATAGAATTGTTTATTATGGCTTATCCAGAGAGAGTTGTTCAAGGTCCTGTTGTTTTGGATTTTGCTAAGGTTTGTGAATGTTGTGGAGATGGAGAGGAAAGTAGAAGGTATGAGGTGAATGGGGTCAGAGGCGTGACTCATATTTATTTTAAACCGGTCGAAGAGGGGAAGGTTTGGGTTTCTCTAAGAACTGACATGAGAGATTACACCCTATATGTGTTACCTAATGGAGAAGTTGAAGGGTTGGATGTTTTGCCAGAGGGAGTGGATATTGAAGTGGTTTTTAGAAATATTGGACTACAGTTGAGTGGTATGATTATTGGTGCAGATCATAGATGTTTGGATGTAAGAAAGAGAGTTGGGGTTGTTGAGAGGATTGGTGAAAAACTGGTTGCTCAGGTCGCGGTTTGTACTCTCGATGCTAATTTGGTGGAGAAATATATTTGTTCAGGGATTGAGATAGGGATTGATCGTGATGGACATTATTATTTATTGGTGCTTACAAATGATCAAGATTCGGATTTGACTAAAGCGCTTCTTTTGACTGAAGAAGATGATGGAGGATCTGATTTGGTGACTTATGGCATTGTTAAACCGGAGGCTCATGGAGTTGCCTTTACTGATATTGAAAATTTTCAATTATTCTTAGAGCTTTTTAAAGCGAATCTCTAGTGACTTAAACAGATTCCAGTTTCTTCGCAGTCGACGATTCGACCCTCTTTTTTGAGGTCGTTGATGGCGCGGGTGACTGTTTCGCGGGAGAGGCCAGTGAATTGGGCGAGGCGTTCGTGGGTGATGCGTTTTTTGCCGCCGATTAGTTTGGTGAGGATTCCTTTGTTGCCTTTTTCTTTGATTATTTCTAAGTGTTGAATGATTTTTTCTTTAGCATCGAATAGTCCGCTTTTTATACGTTTTTCATAATCGCTTATTCTTTCAGACATTATTTTTAAAAATCTCATCATCAGTTCCGGTTTGGCTTGGATTATTTTCATAAAGTCTTCCACGGAGAAGAAACAAATGTAGGCGTCTTCTGTTACTTCGGCGAAATGGTCGCTGTTTTTGTCGTTAAAAGCGATGTTTCCGAAAATTGAACCGGGTTTCAAAACGTCGATGATTAATTTTTTGCCGTTGTGAGAATAATAGAGGGTTACTTCGCCCTTTTTCAAAACGCAGACTGAATCGTTAGCTTCAAAAGGGGTGTAGATAAGTTCTTTTTTTGTGCAGCGACGTTCTTCCATTTTTTCGGCAATACGCATAATTTCTTCGTCAGGAATGCCTTCGAAGAGATCGATTTGTTGTAGGTACCAAGTTTTTGTTCCTTCTGTCATTGGATTCCGATTCTAACTTGTGATAAATTTATTTGCAAGAAACCCTCACCTCATTTCATATGGCAAAACCTACAAAAAAGGCTCTTGATTGGATGAAGCTCTATACGCGTTATACTGACTATATTGGTGCCGCGCAGCTTTATCTAAAGGATAATTTTCAGTTGGAAGAAGAACTTAGTGAAAAACATATCAAAGAAAGAATTCTCGGACATTGGGGTACGGTTCCAGGCTTGAATGTGATTTATGCCGGGTTAAATTGGCTTATTTCTAATGAAAAATGTGAAATGATGATTGTGACTGGTCCGGGACATGGGGCGCCGGCGATCTTGGCGAATGTTTTTGCGGAAGGTGCTTTGGACAAAGTTTATCCACGTAAATTCCCCGTGAATGGCAAAGGTATGGGCAAAGTGATTAAGGATTTTTCTTGGCCACATTCACTGTTTCCTTCACATGTAACTCCGACAGTTCCGGGTTCTATTTTGGAAGGTGGTGAGTTGGGTTATTCCCTTGCTACAGCCTATGGTGCGATTTTGGATAATCCAAATTTGATAGCGGCAGTTGTTGTGGGAGATGGTGAGGCCGAAACTGGTCCAACTGCGACAGCATGGCATTCAAACAAGTTTGTGAATCCGCGAACGAGTGGAGCAGTGTTGCCGATCGTTCATATCAATGGATTCAAAATTTCTAATCCGACGATTTACGGACGAATGGATGATGAAGAATTAACACATCTGTTTAAGGGATATGGTTATGAGCCGATAATTGTAAAAGCTCCTAATCTTCATAAAAAATATTTAGAGGCTTTGGACAAGGCATACAAAATTATTCGAGCAGTTCAGAAGAAGGCACGTTCTTCTAAAAAGCCTTTGTTGAAGGCTAAAATGCCGGTAATTCTTTTGATATCTGAGAAGGGTCGTGGTGGAGTTCATAAGTATGCTGGTCATTTGGTGGAAGGCTCTTTTCATTCACATGGAATTCCAATTGGTCATCCAAAAGAGAATCCAGAGGCTATGAATGCGATCAAAAAGTGGTTAAAAAGTTACAAAGTTCATGAGCTTCTTGATAAGAAGGGGGCGCCGTTGAAGGAGGTGATTCAGTTTGTGCCGAAAGGATCGAAGAGAATGGGGCTGAACAAACATGCATTTGGTGGTGATCAGTACAAAAAATTGAAATTACCTGCTTTGTCTAAGTATTCAGTGACTTGTGGTGAACGTGGTTGTCATGAAGGATCTTCGATGAAAATTGCTGGGCAATTTTTGAGAGATTTGTATAAGAAAAATCCGAAAAATTTTAGAATTATGTGTCCGGACGAAATGGAATCCAATAAGTTGGGTTCTGTTTTTGAGCAAACAAAACGTGCATTTATGTGGCCGACAAATATTGCTGATGAACAAATGTCTCCAGATGGGCGTGTGATGGAAATGCTTTCTGAACATACTTTGCAGGGCTGGATGCAGGGATATATCCTCACTGGCCGTCATGGCATGTTTGTAACTTACGAGGCGTTTGCGGGGATTATTGGAACGATGGTTGATCAGCATGCTAAGTTTTTGAAACAGAGTTTTAAAGTGAAATGGAGGAAGCCGGTTGCATCGGCAATTTATATTTTGTCATCTGTGGGATGGCGTCAGGATCACAACGGTTATTCTCATCAGAATCCAAGTTTTGTTTCTAGTGTTCTTCAAAAACATGGAGATTTCTGCCAGATTTATTATCCGGCGGATGCGAATTCGATGCTTGTTGCTTTGGAAGAATGTATGACGAAGAAGGACGGAATTGCTGTGATAGTTGCGGGCAAACGTGATTTGCCACAGTGGCTTTCTTTAAAAGAAGCGCGTGAACAGGCCAAAACTGGAATTGCGATTTGGGATTGGGTTGGTGGTAAGTCTGCTAGCAAAAATCCTGATGTGGTATTGGCATCGGCTGGAGATTACATCACTCAAGAGGCAATTTGTGCGGTGAAACTTTGTAAAAAATTGGTGCCTTCGTTGAAGGTTCGTTATGTAAATGTTTCTGAATTGACTTCGATTTGTTTGGGAGATGCATGTAGTGGCAATGTTTGTATGACAGAGAGTGGGGTGAATCATTATTTCACTGCAAAGAAACCTGTCGTTTTCTCTTATCACGGTTATGTGAATGATATTGAGGGAATTATGTGGCCATATACAAGTTCTGACCGTTTCACAATTCATGGTTATCGGGAAACTGGTTCTACTACCACACCTTTCGATATTAAGATCAGCAATGGGGTGAGTTGTTATCACCTCGCTATTGATTTAATTAAACGTGGAGTCAAAGGCAAGAAGCGTGATGATGCTTGTGCTAAATTGGAAAAAATTATTGATGAACATCAAGCTTATATCGAAAAATATGGTAATGATCCTGAACATTTAAGAACAATTTAAATGGCCAAAAAACGTGTTTTAATTCTCGGAGCTGGTTTTGCTGGTCTTCGTGTTGCGCAGGATTTGCAGGGTCAAAAAGGCCTAAAAGTTACGGTGGTTGATAGTAGTCGCTCACATGTTTATAAGGCGGATCTTTATGAAGTGGCGACGGCTTTTAATGATGAAATTACTAAACAGTGTTTGATTGATTTGCGTGAGACTGTGGCGACACCTTTTGAGGATCTTTTGAAGGATTTTGTTTGTGACAAAGTTGTGAAGATTTTTCCTGAAAAAAACTATGTTCGATTAAAAAAGGGTGGGCGAATTGATTATGATTTTTTGGTTGTGGCACTGGGCTCTACTACTAATTTTTATGGAATAAAAGGTTTGGAAAAATATAGTCTACAAATGAAAGATGCCAATGATGCTCTGAAGATTAATTGTCATATTGATCAGTATTTTCAGCAGCTTTGGAAGAAGGGGATAGTAAAAGATGTGGTGATTAATGTCGGAGGCGGGGGAGCGACGGGGGTGGAGACGGTGGCTGAAATGTGTGGATTTGTGAAGAAGATTTGTAAGAAATATAAGTATCCTGTTGGGCGTGTGAAAGTGCAGTTGATTGAGGGCGGGAATAATTTGGTCAATTTGCATCCTGCTGGTACGCGATTGGTTGCGAAGCGTTTGAGAAAGCTAAAAGTAAAGGTTTTGACTGGTCATCTGATTGCCGGTTTAGAAAAAGATAAGGTGAAATGCAAGTTTAGGGGCAAGGTAAAGACTTTGCCGAGTGATGTTTTTATTTGGACTGGGGGAGTGATGGTCAATTCTGTGGTTTCCGCTAGCTTTGGATCGAGGGAAACTCGTGGCGCGATCATGATTAATGAATATTTGCATTCGGTGAAATATCCCAACGTTTTTGCGGCTGGAGACAATGTCTATTTGGAAAATCCTTATGAAAAAGGGCGCTCATTGCCGATGTTGGCGAGTATTGCGATGAGGGAGGGCAAGGTTTTGGCGCGTAATGTTTTGGCTGTGTGTAGAGGAGAAGAGTTCGAGGCCTACAATCCGGGTGAGCCAACTTGGGTGGTGCCGATTGGGGGCAAATATGCGATTTGGTGGTTCAAAGGGCGTTTGTATTCTGGGGTGTGGGTGTGGTTTTTGAGAAGGTTGATAGATTTTTGGTATTTAGTGGGGATTTTGCCTTTTGGAAAAGCTTTGGCGAAATGGTGGAGGTCGAATCGGGTTTTTGTTAGTAATGACTAAGGTATGCTATCTTATTCTCCTTTAATAAATTTATTATGGAGAAATTTGATGGACTGCCGATTCACGAGGTGCCAAAAGATGAGGTTTTTGTTGTGATTGATGATATCACTGTGGGGACTGACACTATGGTTAGAGCTGGTAAGTCTTTTGTTTCTGTTGATCGGAGAACTTTGCCTGTTTTAAGACGCTTGTTTTTGGATGCTGTTGCCGAGAAAATGGATGTAACATATATTGTTTTGCATATGCGTAATTTGGTGACTTGTACTTTGATGGAGGATGGTTCTGTGGAGGGTAGTGGCTGGGTAGAGCATAGTGATGAATGTTTGGGCATGGATGGTGTTAGGCATCATCTTGCGCCTTCGCTTGTTAGTGGAGAAAAAGCTCATAGTGTTGCTATGAAAGCTGGTGATTTGCCTGAGAATTATAGTTTGGTTTTGACGGCTAATTATCAGATAGTTGGTAGAGCTGGGGCAATTAGGTTATATCCACTTGATGAAGACTCGGTTCCTGCTCCTGCTTCTAGTGGTGATGTTATGGCTATGATGTTTGATAGTTCATCAATATTGAGGAAGGGTGCACAAATTGTGGTGCGGAAAAAAGGCGGAGCGGTTGAGATTGAAATTTGGCCAAGTGTGGATAGTAGTGGTAAGCGTATTAGTGAGATAATTATTGTTTCTCCTGATACTGTTTTGAATGTTTTTATTCCTATGGATCAGGCTCCTGCTTTGGTACTTGGTAGTTGGAATTAATAAAAAAAGCCCCGAGATTTTAGTCTCGGGGCTTTTCTATGTTTTCTATTAGCACATGCAGTTGTAGCTTGTGTCTGAGTTTTTAATCATTTCCCATGGGTCTCCGTTGGATTTTTTGCCAGACCACTTAGCTCCATCTTTTGCTGAGAGCACAACTGATCCGTTGGGAGTTCCTTTTGCTCCAGCAGAACGTAATTCTGATAGAGCTGAATTGATTTGTGAGTTAGACATATTTGTGTGAGTTAAGATTTTTCTTCTTCTTTCTTCTCTTCTTCTTTCTCCTCTTCCTTTTTTTCGTCCTCTTCAACCACCTCGGCTTCGACAGCATCATCTTTTTCAGTAACTTTTACGCCGTCGTCGTCCTCAGTTTCTTCGCCTTCTTTTGCACCTTCAGCGTCTTTGTACATTTCGGCACCTACTTTTTGGATCTCGGCACTGAGTTCTTCGTAGGAGCTGTTGATGTCGTCGTTTGAAGCGTCTTTGTCTTCGAGGATTTTCTTCAGGGCATCGATCTTTTCTGTGACAGGAGTTTTTAGTTCGTCGCTTACTTTGTCACCGGCATCTTTTAGAGTTCTTTCTGATTGAGATATGAGTGATTCAGCTTTGTTGCGAACTTCGACGCTATCTTTTTTGGCTGCATCTTCTTCAGCGTGTTTTTCAGCTTCTTCACGCATCTTTTCGATTTCTTCGTCAGTCATGTTTGAACTGCCGCTGATAGTAATGTGTTGTTCTTTGCCGCTGGCTTTGTCAGTAGCTTTTACATTTAGGATTCCGTTGGAATCGATATCAAATGTTACTTCTACTTGTGGTACTCCGCGTGGAGCTGGTGGGATTCCGTCCAGAGTGAATCGCCCTAGTGATTTGTTGTCGATGGACATTGGACGTTCACCTTGGGATACATGTATTTCGACTGAGCTTTGGTTGTCGGCTGCAGTTGAGAAAATTTGTGATTTAGAAGTAGGGATTGAAGTGTTTCTTTCGATTAATACTGTGTTTACTCCTCCAAGAGTTTCTAGTCCGAGTGAAAGGGGAGTGACGTCGATCAAGAGGATGTCTTTGACGTTGCTGTCACCTTGTAGGATTCCAGCTTGGATACCCGCTCCTAATGCTACAACTTCGTCTGGGTTGAGACCTCTGTGTGGATCTTTACCAAAAATTTCTTTCACTTTTTCTTGAACCAAAGGAATTCTTGTCGAACCTCCTACTAGAATTACTTCATCAAAATCGCTTTCAAATACTTTAGAATCTTTCATTGCTTTGCGACATGGCTCGATTGTTTTTTCTACTAAATCTGCGATTAGATCTTCGAATTTTGCACGAGTCATTTTTGTCTCAAAGTTTTTCGGACCATTAGAATCTACTGTTAGGTAGGGAAGTGAGATAGTTGTTTCGTGTAGAGATGAAAGCTCGATTTTGGCTTTTTCTGCAGCTTCACGGATTCTTTGGATAGCCATTTTGTCTTTGGATACGTCGATGCCTTGTTCTTTTTTGAATTCAGCAATAATCCATTCCATAACCTTGTGGTCAAAATCGTCACCACCAAGTTGAGTGTCTCCGTTTGTTGAAAGTACTTTGAATAGTCCGTCGTCTAGTTCCAGAATTGAAACATCAAAAGTTCCTCCACCAAGATCGTAAACTACTACTTTTTTCTCACCGCCTTTTTTGTCGATACCGTATGCGAGAGCGGCAGCAGTTGGTTCGTTGATAATACGTTTCACTTCTAATCCGGCAATTTTACCGGCATCTTTTGTGGCTTGTCTTTGTGAGTCGTTGAAGTATGCAGGAACTGTGATTACAGCCTCTGTTACCTCTTCTCCAAGATATGCTTCTGCGTCAGCTTTCAGTTTTTGCAGAACCATTGCAGAAATTTCTGCAGGACGTTTTTGTTTACCTTCGAGAATGATTTCTACTTCTCCATTTTTGCCTTTCACACATTTGTAAGCAACTTTTGCCATGGTATCTTTGGCTTCTTTGAATTCGCGTCCGATGAAACGTTTTGCGGAGTAAATAGTGTTGTCTGGATTTGTAGTCATTTGGTTTTTGGCAGCAACTCCGACGCGTCTTTCGCCGTCTTTGATTGCTACAACCGATGGAGTGGTTCGTGCTCCTTCAGCATTTGTAATGATTACGGCTTCACCTCCTTCCATTACTGAGACACAGGAGTTTGTGGTTCCTAAGTCGATTCCAATGATTTTTGACATATTTTATTTGTTTAAGCTATTATTCGAGTCCTAGCTAAATTGATTAGCAGTCTCTATTATAGAGTGCTAGTAAAGTTGGGTCAATAGTAATTTAACGACTTATTATGGGGAATAGCGAAGTGAGAAATATTGAGGGTGATATCGCCTTGGGGGCTCTTTGTGAAAGTGTTTCTTATGTTGAATGGATGGATTATATGTATAGATCTGCTGAGGGGGATGAATTTGATTTTGAGCAGATTAAAAGAATGGAAATGTTCGAGCTAAGGGTTTTGGGGGATGTTTTGGATGCAATTTTGTTGTTGGAGCAGTCTTTTTTGAGTTGGTTGAAGGCTATTTGGCTATTTTTGAGGGGAGGGATGCCAAATATATTCGAAGAA
Organism: Candidatus Altimarinota bacterium; assembly: GCA_016763975.1. Taxonomy (GTDB): domain Bacteria; phylum Patescibacteriota; class Gracilibacteria; order UBA1369; family LOWO2-01-FULL-3; genus NORP293. The sequence goes on along the minus strand of JAESSS010000036.1, from coordinate 19,290 downwards.
GAGAGTTTTTGAAAAAGTTTCAATTACTGGTTCGGGAAGAAATTGAGGGTAGAAGTGGGGAGGTGATTAATTTGCGACTTTAGGCATGATCCGGAATGTATAATTTATCCATACTTAGATCCTGAACTGTTCTGGCGCCTGTGGCTGCGAGTAGTTCGTGAAAGTCGTGGTCCATGTTAAAGATGTAGTTTTTGATGCGTTCGGCTTTCTTTTCTACTACGAGGCCGTGTTGAAGGAGGGGATCGTGGGTGGTGATGCCGACTGGGCAGGTTCCTTTGTTGCATTGTAGGGCTTGGATGCAGCCGAGTGCGAGCATAAATCCGCGGGCAGTGTAGATGGCGTCGGCTCCGTAAGCCATTGCTGTGAGTTGTTTGGCGGCGTTTATTAATTTGCCGGAGCAAACTAGTTTCATTTTGTCGCGCACGCCTTCTTCTGTGAGTATTTTTTGGACCCTAGGAAGGGCGACTAAGAGTGGAATGCCCACTGAGTCGATAAAACTCTTGGGAGCGGCTCCTGTGCCTCCTTCTGAGCCGTCAATGTCCATGTAGTCTGGGAGTACGTCTTGTTTTTTCATCTCGAGGATCATTTCGCGGAATTCTTTTTCGTTTCCTAATGTTAATTTGATGCCGACAGGTTTGTCGTTGGCGAGAGATTGTACTTTGGCGATGAATTTTACAGTGTTTACTGTTGTGTCACATTCGATGTGGCGGGGCGGGGAGACTATGTCTTGGTCCATGGGTACGCCGCGAATTTCGGAAATTTCTTTAGTGATTTTTTCTTTTGGTAGGAGCCCTCCCTTGCCTGGTTTGGCACCCTGGGAGAATTTGATCTCGATCATGCGTACTTGTTTGTTGGCTGCAATTTCTTTGAATTTTTCTTCGTTGAGAGAGCCGTCAGAGTTGCGGCAACCAAATTTGGCTGTGCCTAATTGAAATATTACGTCGCCGCCTCCGGAGAGGTGGTAGGGTGAGAGGCCGCCTTCGCCGGTGTTGATGGGAATGCCGCCGAGTGCTGCGCCTTTTGAGAGGGAGCGTACAGCGTTTTCGCCGAGTGAGCCGAAGCTCATGGCGGAGATCATGAATGGTTTGGTGATTTCGAATTTATTTTTTAGGCCGCGTTCTTCGCCGAAAGTGAGGGAGTATTTTTGGCGTTCTTCTTTGAGAATAGGGAACATAGAGTGGCGCAGTTTGATTTCGTGATGATCAAATTCGAGTTGTGATCCAAAAGAGGTTGTAGAGTCGACGTTCTCTGCTTTTTTGTATACTTCTGAACGTTCGTTGCGGTTAAAGGGACGTTCTTCGGTGTCGGAAGCATAGAAATATTGTCGTAATTCCGGTCCAATACTTTCTAAGATATAGCGCATTTGGGCTAGAAGACCGAAGTTGCGTAAGAGGATGTCTTCCGTTTGAACGTGTTTGTAATAGAGGTTTACTAGTGAAAGAAAGCCAAAAATTCCACTTCCAATATGAAAATATGGATGCATCCAGATTCCCAGTGCGGCGAATATAAGTGTAGAAAAGTAGAGAAGCTTTGCTCCCCATCCTGCGGTTTTTTGTAGATCAACGGCTAAGCGTGACATAGGCTGAAGTAGTTAATTTTTGAAATTTTAACATACTACTCCCCATTCCCAACCATCACTTTGGCGTGTTTGACTACTCTTTTTCCTAGAGTGTAGCCTTTTTCGTATTCTTCGATGACAGTGTCTTTTTCACCTGGTCCACTCTGTACCGCTTCGTGGATATCAGGATTAAAAGTTTGGCCAAGCGTTTCGATTGTTTGCAGTCCGGCATCTCTTAGTGCTGTGTCGAAGTTTTTTAAACACATTACAAGTCCATCGTCGGTGATGTGCTCGGCTGCACGATTTAAATTATCAATAATTGGAATTAGAGATTTCATCAAAGCGGCATTGGCCATTTGTACCAGTTCGCTGCGTTGTTCTTCTTGGCGGCGTTTCATGTTTTGCATGTCGGCCATTGTGCGTTTGGCGGCTTCGGTCATTTCTTGAAGATCTTGGCGAAGCTTTTCAGTTTCATCAACTTCGCTGTTTTGGACGTCGTCTTCGGCTTTTGCTTCTTCAACTTTTGCAGCTAAGTCAATTTCTTCGTCGTTTGTATGGTCGTCTTTTTTTGTCATTATTGTTCGAGTAATTTTTTAATTTCTTCTAGTAATACGATGTTGTAGGCGTAGTTCATGCGTTGTGGTCCGAGGACACCGATGTATCCTTTGAAGCCATTTTTTTCGTATTCGGTGACGATTATAGAGCAAGATTTGATTTGTGGAAGTATATTTTCTTCACCAATGAAACATCGTACTGTTTTGGTGGTGTGTAGGTCTTGTAAGGTCTTTACGAAATTGTCGTGTTTTTCCAAAACTTCGATTACTTCTGATGCTCGTGCAGTGTTTTGAGAAAATTCCGGTTGTTTCAGTACGTTGGACATTCCGAGGAAGAATGTGCGCGGATTGTCTGGAGTTGTGGCAAATGATACTGAATTTGTGGCTCTAGCCAGCAAAGTTACGGATTCGTGTAGTAGTTCGCGTACTTTTTCTACTTTATGTTTTTCACGAATGACTGTTAGTGCTTTTTTCGCCTCAATTCGTGCTTTTTTATAGTCAGCCATTTCATCGACAAATAAACGATATCCTTTTGTAGTAGGAATACGTCCGGCGGAAGTGTGTGGTTGTGAAATGTAACCGTCTTTTTCCAAAGTCATCATGTCGTTGCGGATAGTGGCAGGGGAGACGTGAAACTTGTAACTTACCAAAATAGTGTTGGATCCCACTGGTTCAGCAGTATCTACGAAATGTTTAATTATGGCTTTTAGTACCCGTTTTCTACGTTCTTCTGACATGTTTTATTGTGATGAATTAGCACTAGCAAGTATACAGTGCTAGTTTTACTATTGCAATGTCTTGCTGAACGCTTGACAATTGTGCGTTTCGTGCTACAATCTTGATCTGATTTATTAACTTTTTGTTATGAGTAATGAAAAAGATAAAGGTGGTCCAGTGGATCACATTGATGGTACTCGAATTCCTGACGGGGTTGAAATTATAGCTACTATTTCAGCTGGTGGTGTTGGTAAAAGTGCAGATTTGACTCGAATTCTTGCTACTTTGCCTGAGCCTGTTTGTGGAGATGAAAATTGTGAAGAGCCTGAAGAGAGCGCTGTAGATTGTCCGGAGGATTGTGAGTTGCCGGAGGATTTTGTGGGGGATCTTGAGGAACGATTTAGGCTTGTTCTTGGACCTAATGCTCATCTCCTTTCAGAGGATAAACCTCATGATAGTGATGGGAATTTTCGTGGATTTGGTTTTGTTAAAGGTTATGAAGGTGATCCTAGAGAGGCGTTGAAGAGGTTTATGGAAAATAATCCTGAATTGAATGGCTTGGGTGATGATGTTAGAGATGATGTTTCTGGTGCTGATTTGTCTGTGATTGTTGAGACTCCTGTTTTGACCGATAAATTTGAGTTTGATGCTACTGCTGCTGAGTTTCGTCAAATTCCTAATAGACCAGCGACTATTCGAAGGGGAATGAAAAAGCATGGTTTCGGAACTATGAAAGCTGATCAATTTCGTGGGATCTTAAACTTTGACGAGCTTCCTCAAATTCGTACAAAGACGATGAGGAAATCTGATAGTACTTTAGGGATTTATGATAAGCGCCCTGAAGATATAGAGCCTGAAGACGACGAGTCCTAGGCTTTGTCTCCAACGATTTTCACGAGGTCTACAACGCGTGAAGCGTAGCCCCATTCATTGTCGTACCAAGAGAGGACTTTGACCATTTTGCCGCCGATGACTTCGGTGGAGAGGCCGTCCACTGTTGAAGAGTGTGGATCGCCTTTGTAGTCGATGGAGACTAGTGGTTTTGTTGTGAAATTTAGGATGTTTTTCATTGGGCCTTGGGCTGCTGCTGCGAATTTTGCGTTTACTTCTTCAGCTGTAGTTTCTTTGCTGACGTTGACGGTGAGGTCGACGAGGGAGACTGTTGATGTTGGTACGCGTACTGCCATTCCGCTGAGTTTGCCTTTTAGTTCTGGGATTACTAGAGCGACTGCTTTGGCCGCGCCCGTGGAGGTTGGGATCATGGACATTCCTGCTGCGCGGGCTCTTCTGAGGTCAGGGTGTGGGAGGTCGAGGAGTTTTTGGTCGTTGGTGTAGGCGTGGATTGTTGTCATTAGGCCTTGTTCGATGCCAAATTCGTCGTTGAGGATTTTTGCTACTGGTGCGAGACAGTTTGTTGTACATGAAGCATTCGAAAGGATGTGGTGTGTTGCTGGATCGTAGTCTTGGTCGTTTACTCCGAGTACTACGGTGAAGTCGATTTCGTCTTTTGCTGGTGCGGAAATTACTACTTTTTTTGCTCCGGCGGTGATGTGTTTTCCGGCTGCTTCTCTTGTTCTGAATACTCCAGTGGCTTCGATTACTAGATCTACACCCATTTCTGCCCAAGGGAGTTGTTCTGGATCTCTTTCCGATAGTACTTTGGAAGTTTTGCCATCTACTACGATGTCAGTTCCTTGTGCTTCTACTTCGTTTGGCAAAATTCCGTAGTTTGAGTCGTATTTTAATAAGTGAGCCATTGTTTCAGCGCTGCCTAAGTCGTTGATCGCGACGATTTCGAAATAGTTTTTTTCTAAATTTATGCGGAAAATTTCACGACCGATACGTCCGAATCCGTTGATTGCTACCTTCATATGAAAAAGTGGTTATTTGTTCCGGCTGAGTATAACAGGGTGGTTTTACTGTGCAAGTTTATGCTAGATTTGGCTTATGAATGACCTAAATCAAGCGGTACAGGTGTTGGAAAATGGGGGAGTTGTGATGCATGCGACCGAAACTTGTTATGGTTTGGCGGTTGCGGTTGCGGATCATGATGCTTTGCGAAAATTATATCAGGTGAAGGGAATGGCCAAGGATAATCCAGTGAGTATTTTGGTGGATAGTTATGGCATGGCGAGTGAGTATGGTGTTTTTTCTGAAGAAGCCTTTGAGTTAGCGCAGAAGCATTGGCCGGGGCCTTTGTCTATTTTGGTGCCTCGTTCGAGAAAATTGCCTGCGTTTTTTAATCCTGGACATGAATTTGTTTCTATAAGATGTTCTAGCAATGATTTTTGTCGAGAAATGGTGAAGGAATTGGGAATGCCGGTGACTACAACATCTGCAAATAGGACGGGGGAGCCTCAGCTTTATGAAGCTAAGAAATTTGATGAAAAGATTCATCTTGTGGTTGATGGGGGAGTTATTGCTCAAAATCAGCCTTCTACCATTGTGAAGGTTGAGGGAGATCGAATTGAAATTTTGAGACAGGGTGGAGTGGTTTTACACAAAGACGTCTAGTAATTTGAAAAATGAGTCGAATCCCACTACCAAGAGCATGGCGGCAATGATATCTCCGATTGCCAGTAAGCCCATTGTTTTCCAGTATTCAAGTCCAAAGACAAAAGCGATTAAGGCGCCCATTCCTGCTCCGCTGCCGGGAAGTGGAACTGCGACCAAAGTCATAATGATGATGCTGCCGTAACGTTCGAAGTTTTTGCTGTGGTGTTTTCTTGTTTTTGCGAATAATTTTTCAGCAAATTGGTCCATGTATTGAGAATTTGTACGTGCAAATTTAGTGAGCCAGGGTGCAATGCCTAGTGCCACTGCTGAGAAGGTGAGATTGCCTGCTGTGGCGAATAAAAGGGTTGAAGTTGTGGAGAGTCCGAGCTTAAGTCCTACTGGAATTGCTAGTTTTATCTCTAGTAGAGGAGTCATCGCTGTGAAGAATACTGTTAACTCTGGAGGCATTTTTACTTTTTATATTAATACTTTATTTTTAGCCTTTAATGGAGGCGGGGTAAAGCTGAAAATTGTTAGTGCAAAAAAGTTATGCAATAGGCCCAAAATTGGTAAAGTTTAATATAGTAACGTTGTTTTCCTTTATGCGTAGCGGCCTGAACGATGTTTTGCAGGGGTGTTGTCTATATTTTTTGTACCCTGATTTAACTATTGCGTTGACCAAGGGGATTATTTTGCTTACTCTGAGGCCAGTAACATGTGTAAAAAAGTTATTCACATGGTGTGCACATGTTTTGAACATGGAAAGAACTGATTTCTAGTTACTTTTACTTTATATACAGCCAAAATGGAGCATTTATCGGTACTGAAAGAGTCTGTGCAAAAGTATTTGGAGTTAAAAGGTGGAGAAATAGTGGTTGATACTACTTTGGGATTAGGTGGACATGCTTTGGAGATGGTGCAAGCGATTGGAAAGGAAGGTAAACTTTATGCTTTCGATCAAGATGAGAGAAACATGGAAGAGGCCAAGAGAAGATTGAAGGATTACGAAGGACAAATTACTTATATTCACGACAATTTTAGATATTTGAAAAGTAGGGTTACTGGTGAAGTAGATGCAATTTTATTTGATCTTGGACTTTCATCACCGCATGTGGATGAGGCAGATAGAGGGTTTTCCTTTCAACAGGATGGTCCGCTAGATATGCGTTTTGATCCACGAAGCGATCTCACAGCAGCAACTATTTTGAATACTTATTCAGAAGAGAAGTTGGCAGAGATTTTCTTTAAATATGCGGAGGAGAAGCAGTCGCACAAGTTGGCGCGCTATATAGTGCAGGATCGTGAAGAGGAATTGTTTGAATCTACTTTGAAATTTGCAGCTTTTGTAGAGAGAGTTCTCAGACAGAAGCGTGCGAGTAAGAAATCTAAGGCTCACCCAGCCACTCGAGTCTTTCAGGCTTTGGGGATTGAGGTGAACAATGAAATGGGAGTTCTAGAAGAGGCTTTGGAAGCGGCGATGGAGATTGTGAAAGTTGGAGGACGAATCGTTTTGATTTCTTACCACTCAATAGAAGATCGTTTAGTTAAACATTTTTTCCGAAAGTTAGAGAATCCGCCTGTCTCATCCCCTGAGCAAGCAGCATTCCAAACTCATGGAGATCCAATCGTTGAGAAAATGACTCGCAAACCAGTTATACCTACTGATCAAGAGCTTGAGGAAAACCCTCGTAGCCGCAGTGCCAAGCTCAGAGCTTACAAAAAATTATTACCTTATCCCTCATAAATGTCACAACTAGTTTTAAATCGTGGAAATTCTTATCGAGGTGCTTGGATGCGCCGTCTTTCCCGTCGATTTCAACTGGGCCCTTATTTCCTTATTGGATCTTTGGTCTTTTTTGTGGCTTTGATTACAGTAATTACTTTGATGTTTTCTACTCGCCAAGTTACCAAAGGCAATGTTCTTTCATCTTTAAACGATACTAAGGTGGAGTTGGTGAAAGAAGGTGAAGTATTAGATATGCAACTTTCTCGTGTGAAATCTATGGTTGGGATTGAAGATTCTGGGCAAGTTAGTGGTATGAGACGTCCAGCAGTTGTGGTTTATGTGAATGGTGATACAGCGATTGCTAGCCGCTAAAGCCTAGAAAATTAGTGAACTGTAGTCTACGCCTGCTTCCCAGCAGGGCTGGCAACTCTGCGCAGACTACCCTGCGGGCTTGTTCTTCGTATATTTTCAACTTAGCGTACTATTTGTACGCTTTCGTTTAGAAAATTTACTGCAGAACTGCGCATTTCATCTAATTCTAGGCTTTAGCGGTCGTTAAGCTTTGTTGGCTTAGTGCTGCGGACAAGGCCTGTTTGACATGTTTATAACATTGTGATGTAAATCACTTTGCAAAGATGTCAAATATCGGTTACATTTGAGGTACTCAAAGGCATTCCTAACACAATTCAAAATGAAAGATTCAATGAGATTTTTTCGCCAAAATAACTATTCTTCCGGCGAAATGGCGCGCATGGCACAATTGGTTCGAGCAAGTGGGACTTCTATGATTCTTCCTTACGATCAGTTTATCGAACACGACAATCGTCATGCAGAAACTGAAAGCGGTGCTGCGAGTCCTGATTATATTTGTAAGTTGGCTGAAGAAGGTGGATACAATGCAGTGGCGATTCATTATGGAGTGGCTAAGAGACATTGGACAAAACTTGCTGGCAAAGTGCCACTTATACTTAAATTAAATGGAAAAACTTCTATTCCTGATCAATCCCTTCCACTTTCTGTGCACACTTCTTTTGTAGAAGATGCAGTAAAAATGGGAGCGTGTGCCGTGGGTTACACAATGTATTACGGTTCGCCTAGACAGGATGAGGATATGCCTCAGCTGGCTGCGGTGAGAGAAGAATGTGATCGTTTTGGAATGCCGCTAGTGATTTGGGCTTACCCACGTGGTAAAGCTGTAGATTCAAAAGGTGGTAAGGAATGTTCTTACTTGATTGAATCAGCTACTAGAATGGCGATGGAGATGGGAGCGACTGTGATTAAAGCTAATTTGCCTGAAGCAAATCCTGAAGTAGTAAATAATGATGATGTGCCTCAATACTATCGTGATGTAGAAAAACAACTATTGGCACTGAGTCCAAAAGAACAGAAATGGGAACGCGCTAGACGTGTTGTGGAAGCGGCTCAAGGTGTGCCAGTGCTTTTCAGTGGAGGTTCAAAAATCGGTGATGATGATCTTTATGAAAATGCTCAGGCTTGTGTAGATGCTGGAGCTTTTGGATTTATTTTTGGAAGAAATATGTGGAAGAGAGAAAACAAATCTGCACTTAAATTAACAAAAGATTTCCAGAAAATGCTTGATAACCAAAAAGCTTAATGGCTACAAAGAAAATTCGTTTAGGTATCAATGGTTATGGTCGTATTGGGAGGGGAGTGCATAGACAAGCTATTGAGAGTGATGATATTGAAGTAGTTGCGATTAATAGTCGTTCAGAAGCTGCGAGTCATGCTCATTTGCTGAAGTATGATTCTATTTATGGAAAATGTCGGGCAAAAATTGAAGTGCTTGATGATAATCATCTGAAGATTCAAGGTAAAAAAGTTTATGTTCATCGGGTCAAAGATCCAAAAGATATGGATTGGGGAGAACATGATGTGGATATTGTGATTGAATGTACCGGTCGTTTTACTAATATGAAAGATGCGAAAAAACATCTTGGTTCCGGTGCCAAAAATGTGCTTATTACAGCACCGTGCAAGGATAAAGAGATTCCAAATATTGTGATGGGTGTGAATGATGAAGAGATTGATTTGAGCAAGTTTCAAGTGCTTTCAAACGCTTCATGTACTACTAATTGTTTAGCGACAACTTTGAAAGTTTTGAATGATCATTTTGGAGTGGAACAGGCTTTTGTGACTACAATTCATGCTTTTACTTACACACAAAATCTTCATGACAATTCTAACCCTGATGATTTCCGTCGTGCTCGTGCAACTACACAATCGATTATTCCGACTACTACAGGTGCAATGAAAGCGATTGGACGAGTTATTCCTGAGCTTGAGGGCAAGATTGATGGTATGGCGATGCGTGTGCCTGTGGCGACAGTTTCTTGTTTGGATATGAGTGTGAAAGTGAAAAAGGGTACGACTGTTGAGGAGGTTAATAAAATGTTCCGCAAAGCGTCTCGGCGTGATTTGCAGGGAATCTTGAGTTTTACTGATGAACCTTTGGTTTCTATTGATTTTAAAGGTTCAAAATATTCTTCAGTAATTGATCAACTTTCTACTAAAGTAATGGATGGTAATTTTGTGAAAGTTATTGCTTGGTATGATAATGAATGGGCTTATATTAGCCGAGTAGTGGATTTGGTGAGGTGGATGTGTGCTTAAAGCTTATTTAAATTCCGTCTCGTATCTGATTATTTAAATAAACTTTACTAATTTATTGTTATGAATCTAAAAGAACATCTCGGTGACCACATACTTTCCCCAACAATTTTGGCGCTAGCTGAAGCGGTTAAGGGGATTTCGCAAGCAGTGAAGACTGCTGATATGGGCAAGGTTGGCACGATGAATTCTTCTGGTGAGGAACAGATTGCGATAGATGTACAGGCGGATGAGATTTTGCGTAAAATGGCGGAAGCTTGCGATCAGGTTGGTTTGCTTGCTTCGGAAGAGATGGAGGGTGAGGACAAGGTGGGGGAGGGGGAGTATGCGATTTGTCATGATCCTTTGGATGGATCTTCGCTTTTTGATGTGAATTTGTCAGTTGGTACGATTGTGGGGATTTACAAAACTAATAGTTTTATTGGGGTGAAGGGAGACGATCAAGTTGGGGCCTTTGTTGCTGTTTATGGGCCGAGGACAACGATTTTCTTCACTTTGAGAGATGGGGTTAATGAGTTTACTTTGATTGATAGTGAATTTGTGATGACTAAAGAAAATATAAAAGTTGCTGAAGAGGGCAAAATGTTTGCGCCGGGAAATTTGAGGGCCTGTTCTGAAAGAAAGGATTATTTGAAATTGGTGAATTATTGGTGTGAGAATCAATATAGGTTGAGATATTCGGGTGGAATGGTGCCGGATATTAATCATATTTTGATCAAGGGCATGGGAGTTTTTGCTTATCCCGGGTATGGAGATCAGCCAAATGGCAAACTTCGACTTTTGTATGAATGTGCGCCGATGGCATTGTTGATGGAGGAGGCGGGAGGATCGGCTAGCGATGGCCAAAATCGCGTATTGGAAATTGTAGTTAAAGACTTACATCAAAGGACGCCAATTTTTGTCGGTAGTAAAATGGAAGTTCAGCGTTGTAAAGACTTTCTTGCTTGAATACTGTAATATCGGGCCGTCCAGATACGTAATGAGGACCTGATGATTAAATTAAAAGATAGAAAATTAGAAATTGAGAATTTGGTGGTTCAGGTGCAAGCCGGCGATCAAGATGCTTTTGCAGCTCTATATGAAATTCTCATCGATCCTATTTACCGTTATATTTATTATCGTGTTCCGGCTACTGAATCAGAGGATTTGACGGAGACGGTTTTTTTGAAGGTTTGGAAAAACATTAATAAGTATCGGCCGATGAAGAATATTTTTACTGCTTGGGTTTTTCGTATTGCTCATAATTTGGTTGTTGATTATTACCGTGCAGCAAAGAACAAGAAGGTTGATGAGCTTAGTGAGATGCTGCCGGATATGGATAGGCAGCATAATCCGATTGTTAGAACTAAACAGTCGATGGATAAAGATACTTTAAAGAAAGCTTTGGCTAGGATGAAGGATAGTTATCGTGAAATTATTATTTATAAATTTATGAATGAACTTTCTAATTCTGAGATCGCTTTGATTCTGAATAAATCTGAGGGTAGTTTGAGGATTTTGCAGTTTAGAGCTTTGAAATCTTTGAAAAAAGAGTTGCAGGATATGGGAATTGATTATATGGCGTAACAGTCCTGATATTTTACCGTTAAAGAACTTGTATGATTAAGCAAAAAGAAACAGATTGGTTGCAAGATTTAGAAGAAAAATTGTTGCAAATTGATAAACCTATTTTAGATTCTGAAAATAAAGTTTTATTGAAGGCTAAATTAATGCGTTCTATTAATGCTCAGTCTGATTTGAGCGTTTTGATTTCCAAGATAAGAGTTTTGTTGGAAGGTGTAAGATTGACTTCGTATCAACGTGTTGCTGTTAAGGAACGTGTTTTTGCTAAAATTAAAAGTGTTTCTCAGAAACAATATTTTTGGAGAAACTTTTTTGCTTTTAATCGGAAGTTAGTTAGTGGTTTGTTGCTTATAACAATGACTTTTGGGTTATTTTCTTTTGTGAATGTTGATACTCGCGTTGTGTGGGCTGATAATTTTAGTGCTTTGACTGAATTTTCAGGAGAAGCTTCTCTTAGTCGTGATGGTGAATTTTTGAAACTTTATGAAGGAATGGAGGTTAAGGAAAAAGATCAGATGGTGACAGGTGCAGATGGGTTGATGAGTATTAAATTTTTTGATGATAGTGTGACTAGATTGGCTAATGATACAAAGCTTGAGGTTAGTAAGTTGTTTAATCCAAGTCGTAATTCTGTGAAATCTGAGGTTGAAATTTCGGTTTCTAGTGGTTCTGTTTGGAATAAGGTTGTGAATTTGGTTGAAGATTCGTCTTTTGTAGTTGCAGCTAATGAGCTTGAAATTAAAACTAAAAAAGCGGGTTTTAATGTTTCAGTTGATGGTGATGATGTACAGGTGGATGTTTATAAACATGCTGTTGAAGTACTTTCTGATGGAGAAATTGAAGATGTTTTGAGTGGTGAAAAAGTTGTGGTGAATGAAGAAATTGAAAAAGAAGAAGAATGGGTGGTTCAAAATTTGGAGAGTGATAAAGAATATATTGTTCAGGTGGAGGATCAAAATCTTGAAATGCGAAAAGATATTTCGGATAGAACTATTATGGAAAGTGCTGTGCTTTTGCTAACTTTTGATGATGTGAAAAGAGCTCAATTGGAGTTGGATTTATTGGAAAGGGATTTTATTGTGGCTCAGGTTGAGGCGGTTGAAGATGTTGAGTTTTCAGTAGATAAATCTTTGTCTGAGTTTAAAATTGCTGTTGAGGATTTTTATGAAGTGATTCAGGAAGTTTCTTTGACGGATGATGTATATGCAGATGAATTGACTGAATATGTTGGTGATAAGATATTGTCTCACAAAAAATATTTGGTGCTGACTGATGTTTCTTCACCTTTGTATGAAGTTAAGGAAGGTATTGATGACTTGGAATTATTTACTGCTGATGGAGTTGAGGAAGTTGCTCAGGTTAAATATGATCAAGCTATAGATAAAATTGCTGTTGCTGAGGGGGAGATAGAATTAGGTGACTTGGAAGCTGCAGGTGATATTATTGAAGAATCTTTGGAAGTTTTGAGGGGAGTGGAGGATGTTATTGATGTTGAAGTTGGGCGTGAACTTTTGGAGGCTGTTGAGGTTGAAGTTAGAGTTGTTGAAGAAGAGGTGATTATTGATTTGCCGGTTGTGACTCCGGTGATTGTGGAGGAAACTTACGGAGTGCGTGTTGAAAATGGAAGACCTTTGGATCCGCTTCTATAGAATAGAAATTAATCCTAGGATTGTACCGAATACTGCCATCATGCCGCCAATGATCCAGAATCTCATGACGATGGTGAATTCGGCGAAGCCTTCTTGTTCGAAGTGGTGATGTATGGAGGCAATTTTAAAAACCTTTTTGCCGAATAATTTTTTGGAAGTTAGCTGGATGATGACTGATAAAGTTTCGATTACAAATATAAATCCAATTATGGGTAGGATGAGTGTTGAATCCGTTAACATGGCTATCACTCCGAGGGTGGCACCTAAGGAGAGTGATCCGGTGTCTCCCATGTAGAAACGTGCCGGTGGTATGTTGAACCAGAGGAAGCCTAGTATGGCACCTGCAATGACTGCACAGAGTGCTGCTAGTATTAATAGACCACGAGTGTAGGCTAGTATGCCAAAGGAGCTGAAAGCGAAGATAAGGAGTCCGCTGGCCAGTCCATCTAATCCATCAGTGAAGTTTACGGAGTTTGCTGTGGCGACAATTACAAATATGAAAATTGGAATATACCACCATCCGACAAAAATTGATTCAAATCCTGGTAGGGGAATGTTGATTGAGTTGTAGCCTAGTTTGCTATAGAACCAATATGCGCCCATTGCTGCGAAAATTGTGAGCCAGAGGAATTTTAGTTTTGCACTTAATCCTTTTGTTTTACCAATTCCTTTGATGTTTAAATAATCGTCAACTGCTCCTAGGATTCCGCATGTAACTAGAGTAAAGAGAGGTATCCATGTTTCTTTTCTGGAGAGTAGTGAATGTGTAAAAATTCCGCTTTTTTGTAGTAATACCGAAATTAAAACAACGATGACGATGCTACCCCAGATAAGTAGTCCTCCCATGGTTGGTGTGCCGCTTTTTTTGGCGTGTAGTGCTGTAAATAGCGGTGATTTTTCTCCGGACATGGAGTTTTCGCGAATTTGTTGCCCCATTTTGAGGCTTTGGAGTTTTTTGGCAAACCACGGGCTAAAGGCAAAGGCTATAAGAAAAGCCAAAGTTGCTGAGCCTGCGATTAATGTTAGATCTTGGATGATTGCTTCTAGTATTTGATTCATGATGGCCAGTTAAATGCTCTGAATATCCAGTCGATTAGAATTTTACTTTCTGTAAATCGAGCTGGTGAATTTAAGACAACTGTGAGGATTTCTTTACCCTCCTCATTTTGGGCGATGCTTACAAGGCATAGTCCGGCTTTTTCGGTTCTTCCAGTTTTTAAGCCTTTTATATTTAAGTAGCTGTCTAAAAGATCATTTGTGCTGATTAATTTGTGGCTTTGTTTTTTGTTTGTAGAAAAAACTTCGAGTTCTTTTGTTTGGGCTGCGATTTGAATGAAGGGTGTTTTATAAATTTCTGTGCTCATTTTTGCGATGTCGAAGGTAGATGAGTAGTTTCCATTTTGATCTAATCCGATGGGATTTGCAAAGTGTGTATTGAGCAGTCCCATAGATTTGGCTTTGTTGTTCATTTTCTCAACGAAAGCGGAGACTGTGCCGGCATTGTGTTCAGCGAGTGCAACTGCGGCGTCGTTGGCAGAGTTGATCATTGCCCCGTTTATAAGGCTTGATACTGTTAGTTTTTCTCCTGCTCTTAACCACATGGTTGATCCTTCTGTATTTGCAGCATTTGAGGATACTGTTACTTCCTCATCGAGGCCGTTTTCGAGTAGAAGGATGTGTACGGTCATTAATTTTGTGATGCTAGCTAGTGGCAGTCGGAGGTGGGAATTGTTTTCGTAGAGTACGGAGTTTGTGGAAAGGTCGACTGCTATGGAGGAGCTTGCTTTGATAATGGGTGAGATAAAACGTGGCTTTTTGATTGGGGAAATGTCTTTTTCTAAAAAAGAGCTGAGGTTTGCGGAAGCCGTATTTATTATTTCTGGAATTTCAGATGTACGGTTGGGAATTTGGGCGCTGTTGATTTGTGAAGCTATGTACAAGCTAAGTAGGCTTGTGAGCATTTATTTCGGATTTAGTAAGTTTACGGTGTTCTCCTTTTTTCAGAGAACCTAGCTTTATACTGCCAATTCTGACTCTTTTTAAGTATTTCACAGGATGCGAAAGGGTGGCAAACATATTTCGGATTTGTCTCTTGCGCCCTTCGTGAATTATGATGTTGAGGGAGGATTCTTTTTGATTGCTGATTTTTGCAGGTGCTGTGATTCGGCCTTCTATGACGATTCCTCTTTCTAATTTTCTTTTGTCTTGTTCTGTGAAAAATCCTTCATATTCAACGTAGTATTCTTTTTCACATTCGTATTTTGGGTGAGTGAGGTGGTTGATGAAATAACCATCATTACTGATGAACATTAGGCCTTCTGTGTCTTTGTCTAGGCGTCCAACTGGTTTGAGGTTTGGTATTTTTGGTAATAGATCCATAATTGTTTTGCGTCCGAGTTCGTCTTTGCGTGTACTGATATATCCTGCAGGTTTGTTGAATGCGAGGTAAGTTTTTTCGAATGTTTTTAATGGTATTCCGCTGACTTTGTCATCCTCTCCAACTTGGGATCCGAGTTCTGCTTTTTTGCCGTTGATGAAAATTTTTCCCCATTTAATAAGTTCGTCGGCTTTTCGACGTGAATATTGGGAGTTTTCTGCAATGTATTTATTCAATCTCATCTATTGTGTTGGAAGGGGTATTGGCTGGTTTTGTGATAGTGTAGAGATTATTGAAGGGATCTTCGATGTAATTATTGGAATTCACGTAATCGCTGCCCAGTTCGATGATTACATCTGTTTGCTGCATGTATTCTCTGTATTCAAGAGGGATGGTGGTGAGGGCTTCTCCGGGGATTAATTTTTGGAGGTAATCTATTGCGAGAGGGCGTTGTGTTGTTTCTTTGCCGTTTTCGTCGAAGCTTTGTTTGTAATAGTATTTTGTTTTGAGTACGGTTTGAGTTTCTCCGTTGCCGAAGCGAGTGATGTTGAAGCAGAATCGGTCGAGAATTTGTTTTGTTTCGCCAGCGACTCCTGGGGTTTTGGTTCCGTTGAGAATGTGGATTCGTGCTTGTTCGTGTAGGATTGGTTGATAGTTAGCGTTTAGGTCCATGTATTGTTTGAGAAAGGTGAATCCCTCTCCTGCGGGGATTAGCACGAATTGGTTGTTGTAATGTTTGCGTTCGGGTGTGTATAAAAATCCGCCACATATGTTGAAGTCGTCGTGGATGAGGCGTTTTTCGATACTTTCTACACTGAAATCTTCTGCCAAAGCTCCCATGGACAACATTTCTTTTACTTTGAGGTTTGTGTCGATGTTGTTTTTGAGTGCTGTGAGAATTGCGGTTATTTTGTCTTTGTCTAGAAGGGTGTTGGTGGATACGGCTTTTTCTTTAATGGCAAAAATTGTTTTTTGTTGGCGGTCGGCGCGATCAAAGTCTGATGTGCTTTTGCGGCTGCGAACATATTTAAGTGCGGTTTTGCCGTCGAGGTGTTGAGGACCTGCGGCGAGTCGGAATGTTTCGTATTCGTATGTTCCGTCTTTGGGATAATCAGGGTCGTAGATGGCTGTGTCGACTACGAGGTCTAGTCCTCCGAGTGCGTCGACGAGTTCAGTGAATCCCATGAAATTCACTTTGACCCAGTAATGGATTTTGGTGTCGGTGATTGCTTCTATTTTCATTGCGAGATGGCGGTATCCGGCAGTAATACTCTCGAATTTTGTTTTTGCGCGGTAAAAAACTTCGTTGATTCTGGAATCACCGATGATGGAGTCGTTTACATAGAGGTCTCGAGGTATGGAGGTGAGTGAGACTAATTTATTTTTGTGATCGAGGCTGGCGATGATTAGGGTGTCCGTGAGATTGCCGCCGTCGTGAGTGGGATTTCCGGTTCCAAGAAGGAGGAAGTTTGTTTGGCCATTTTCATCTATTTGTAATTCTTGTCCGGCTAGAGAGAGGAATACGCCAAAATTTATGCTGGATAAAGCTTTGCTAATTCCAATAACTAAAGTGGTAATTATGATTAGTGAAAAAACTATAGGTAGGCTGATCTTTATTGTTTTTTCTTTGAGGTTTTTTCTGCGAGCTGCTTTTAATTTTTTGTCGGGTACTTTTTTACGAATCTTGTTTGTTTTGAAGTCCATTCTATTTATTGATGATTATTGTAGTTGTAATGCTGCCAGTATCATCCAACTGGATGTCTACACCTAGATTGACCCAATCACTTTCGAATATTACTTGATCGTCTTCTAGAATTGAAGTGAGAATGTCTGTCCAAATATTAAAAGACCTGATTAATGCTTGAGAGGCCCCAGTTATGCCATTTTCTGATAATGCTGTTGAGAAAATTTCATTTGTGAGAGTAGCGTTTTCTTGGATAATTAAGTCGTTAATGTATTTGGCGGATGCGTTTAGTTCTGGGATGTAGGCCAGTTTGTCATCGCCGTTGTTTTTTCGTTTGATGTTGATGGAGTCGAGCAGTTCGGCACGGTGTTCTGCAATGTCATCTGCGGTGCTTTCAAAAGTCGAGAATTCTTCGGTAGCAAGTAGATAACCGTTGTTTTCCACTATTCCTATTCCAACTCTTTTCCAATCTGCGGTGAGGATGTTTTTGCGGTGTCCAGCTGAGCGCATAAGTCCTTCGTGAGAGAATTTGATATTTACGTCACGAGAGAGGTTTTCGCCAACGGAAGTTTTGATTCCGGCTGCGAGACGACGATCGTTTGGGCTTAGTCCTTCCGGATTTACGTGTCCAAAAAAGTCATTATCAAACATGTCTTGTGAATGTTCTTGGGAGAGTTCGTTCAGTTCTTCGGAGAGGATTACTTCGTTGAGTCCATGGGCTTTGCGGCTGGCGTTTATTTCGTCTAATAATTCTTGTCGTGCGGATTGTAAATTGAAATTTCCTCCATATAATGTGCGAGGATTGAGGTCAAAATAGTCAGGAATCAGCGGTATTCCATTGTTTACGTAGATGGGGTGGTTGATGATGGCTAGGCCACTTGAGTCGTTGACTTCGACAATGTAAGTTCCTTTGCCGGAGGTGGTGTAGTTAAAAGTGAAATTTCCTCCACTGGATATTATTCCATCACTTGAGTTGTTTGTTTGTAGTTCAACATCTTCGACCATTCCTTTTGGATTGATTACGAAGGCTGCAACTTTGGCTTCGGTACTGAGATTGCCACTGAAATTTATGGTGGAAATTGATGAATTCAAGAGGTCGACAGGAGTTGCTGAGGTAAGAGTTTTGTCTATTTGGCTAAAGTGGTGTGTTGTGCTGAGAAAGGTTGAACTGCTACTTTTTTTGAATTCAGAAATTAAGTTTATGCGGTCTTCGTCTGCGAGTTTGGCTGTTTCGATGTAAAATTCTACTGTTCCTTCCGTGAAGTTTTTGTAGTCAGTGTATTCGAGTGGGATGTCTTCTATCTCTTGTCTGGAGATCACTGTGGCAGTTTTGCTTCCTTGGGTAAAAGTGATTCTGTTTAATACAGAGCTTTGGCTGGATGTTAATTCGATGTAGCTTGTGTCCTGCCAAAAATTTGCTTTGAGATTTGTCGCAGCTCCAGGGGCGGCCACTGTGTCTGCATTGTCTGGGAGATTGGATAATACAGAAATGCTTGTGGCGATACTTGTTCCGCTTTGGCCAGCAGTTAGTCCTAAATGGTAGTTGCCAGGTTTTGGCATATATATAGGGATGGCAAAGTCGCCATTGTCAGTTTCACCGATAAAAGTTTGGTAATCGTTGCTGTCAGTTGCGTTGCCGAGAATGACGGTGGCAAAGTCCTCGTTTTTGTCATTTAAACTACCTTCTATGATGAATACTTCGTCTTTGTAAAAAGTATTGGGAATGTCTTCAGTTAAAATGATGTTTTTATAAAATTCGCTGTCGATCATTTTGAAAGAATTTGGTACGAAATCTTCATCGTATTCTTCAGGAGTAATTGTTTCATCAGATTCGTCAATCACTGTAAGCGTTAGCTCTTCTACGAATTCATCTATTGTTGGAAGTTGGGTTTCTATTTGGGTTTCCTCAGCTTCCTCAGGTTCTTCGACTACAACTACTTCTTCTGTGGTAGTTGTTTGATTGTTGAGGGTGCGGAAAATTATTTCAGAAATTTTGGCACGTGTCATGTCTTCTCCAGGGTTGAAGAATGCGCCATCTTCTTCAAGGTAATTGGCCTTTTTTGCGAAGTCGACGTAGGTGATGAACCATTGTTCAATTTCTACATCAAAGAAAGGTTCAATTTGGATATTTGTTTCTGTGGCCCAGTTTTGCACTTCTGCGACAATTTTTAGGGCTTCGACTTTGTTTACTGTTTGCTCAGGTTTAAAAGTTCCATCGGGATATCCTACAACCCATCCTTCGGCATAAGCTTTGTGTACGTAGGGGTAATACCATGCGTTGAGGTCATCATCAGGGAAGGGGGTGCCGATTTGGGCATCAAGTGTGACGGATGATCCT
>JAESSS010000035.1 GCA_016763975.1 Candidatus Altimarinota bacterium | reverse complement strand
TTGCTAAAATTAAGTCAAAACGGATGGAAGAAGTTAATAGCATATATGAATTAATTGTCAAGGGTAATGCTAATGATGTTAAGCGGGCGCTGGTTGAGGCTCATCTAAGACCTATACGCGTATATTGTGTTATGTGAACGGTTGCTCGTCTTTTTTTCGCTTGTGAAGCCATGATGCATGCATGAGTACTTAGAAACTAAGAATGGAAAGGGTAATGGTAAGGATGAAAGAGTAAGTGGCAAAGTGTTATTATTGCTCTGCAATAGGCGTGCGCAGCTAAAAAGACGGTCGCGCTGCAAGTCACACACAAAACACACACAGCCAGCTAAGAAAGGGATGAAGGAGGCTGAACAAGTATAAGTGTTTGTTGATCGTGTGAACGTGTCATGGGAAGCCGAAAGCAAAGCAAAGCAAAGCAAATTGTTAGTTGATCGTGTTGAGCAGATACAAAATCGAGATAACTACTCGCGACACACACCGAAAACACAATGGCTCAGAGACGCCAACAGAAATCAAATTGGTGGACCAGACGCGAAGACAAGATACAGGCACATAGGAAAACTGCAGACAAAACGAGGAACGAAGGCAATCGGAAGAATGGCGAAGATACTTACAACATATCGAGGACAATCGGACGTTTGAGGAAATGATCGCGCATGAAATCGGCAGATTTAGACACTTGGGCATTAGACCCATTCAACTAGAAACAGCCTTCCAAGATTATGAAGACTTCGACTACCCAGTAGATTTGAGCAAGTCAGTCCTCAGGGCAATGAGAGACATCTTGACTAACTCTGAAGGTTACATGGACTTTCTCATCAAACAACATCCTCAGATCGAACAACACACTCTTTTTTGCCAGTTAACCATCACTCGCAAGAGTCAGTGCCACTTTATTTTTTGCTATAGATCACCCTTCCGGAGCTTCCCATGGCACTTGCGCAACACCCACCTACAACATGGTACGCATCAATACAACCAGCACACGGTGCGCTCACACTATGATTCTCCCACGTTCGACCTCCAACTACAACAACAGCTCGACTAATCCAACTCGCCAACTACTTACGTCTAACTTTCACTTATCACTATAGCACGCCGCTAACACAATGGGAGCCTTCTCAAGTACGTTTGCAATCCCCAAGTCCAAAACAGCTAGAGCTACGCCAGAGGTCACAGACAGCAACTACGGCAATTCCACACACAGATTCACACTCGTTTGTAAGCCTGGGAACGTCATGAAGATCAATTATATTCGACAACATTGGGTTCTATCAGGTCCCACACTGAACGTTCACCCCCTAATGACCGATAATATGGCACCCGCTTACAACATGGCGGCAAACACAATTAATAAGGTTGAAGTGAGGTTAGTGGGGCAGGTCATATCCGAAATTAGCAGAGACTTTGGTGACGTAGACACGATGCGGAAGCGGCTCACGGATAAAAAAGACATACTAACAGGCTTCGAAAGTGAGATGAACTGGATGCATCCTCATTATGCGCGTCGCCTAAATCGCGCTTGCAAAAGCGGTGACCTATCCCAAAGGTGTAATAAACCGTTTCTTGCGCCTAACAACATTGAGCTGAACATACCATCAACAATGACGTGGTCGCACACAAACGACGTAGTTTCATTCTGGTCATTGGCGGGATTTGACCTCACCACAGTCTTCCAAATTGGCGATTATTTCGTGGCAATAGACGACTCACTCACTTCTATCCGGTCTGACCTGCAAGCAAACTGCGTTACAGCGGTGACTTGGGACGGAGCAAACACAGGAACGCTTACTGTCAAATCTAATTTAATTCACAGGGCGCGAGATAATGAAACGCTCACAGGTCATTACTTCGTTCGCAAACGGTATAAAAACACGGACTCACAACAAGCTCGGGAGTTCATAACCTACCTCAAGCCCAGCATGGGTGCGTTCGAAGCGGACAATCTCCCGGCTGGCGAGTGGCAAATTGACATACAACCTCGCGATGACCTTGACTGGAGACATGCAGCAATAAGATCATTGCTTTCTTCTAACCTAGTCCACGGAAAAGACTTCCACATATCTATGATGCGAACTGAAATCAACTACTCTACCTACCCGATTACTCGAGCAAGCGACGGTCTGTTACCCTTTGCGTTCAATGAATGTGCAGTCAGCAAGCAAAACATTACTCACCAAGACCAATGGCTGCAGTTCCAAATAAATAAAGATGCAACTGCTTGCGCATTCGGAGTGCAAGATACCCGAGTACGAACGGACACGCGGTTGAATTACAGTCTTCTGCGCGCTTACAATGACGATTTCACGGTCCGCCAAGAGCAGCTAATCAAAACGTGGGATGTTTACGTAGATACTCGCCATTATCCAACTGAACGTCCGTGGCGGATTTCAAATGCGCGCCCTGGCAATTACCACTTTGGAGGCACTAGCGAGCACACAGCATATGAAGGCTTCGATACATGGTTGACAAATGGTCCATACGTTTACTTAGATCTCGCGGAGATAAATAACAGCCAAGAGCACGTACTCAAGCTCAAGCTCATGTTTGAAGCGAACCCAGTTAACTCTCGAGCAGTTCTGTTCACATTATTCAAGCGCAACTTTGAATTTATCATGCGGAATGGCCAAGTATGTCAAGTGCGAAAAGTGGATGGGCCAATGAGCGACACCTAAGTGCAAATAAAGCAAGCATCACGGCGCGTACAGTCGTATACTCGGTGCACCACGGCAATATGTAACACTACACGCCAGTAACAGAGCGCATAAACACGAATTTGCAATGCTCTATTTTTTCGCAGCTGACATAAAAAAGACTGGCTGCAAAGACCTGCAACTATTTCTTCACGCTTGGTCAGGTGATTCGTATTGCTCAGGAGCATCACCTACGTACAAGACGCATGCTATGAACCACCACACGAGCATAAACCAGCCCATGAAGATGCCCAAGTCACACGCAACCAAGAGGTCTGGCACATGCACATTAACAAACGCTTCACATGTCATATTAACTAGTTCATCGCTTTCCGAGTCTTTGAACACGGCAATTTGTGTATGTCTAACATCGTAAGAAGCGTTCACAAGCGGAAACAGTGAGAATGTAAAGAACAAGTTAACAATGGGCATAGCACAAATGGCTCCGGCGAATCGGGCAACCTTGACAAGATCATCAATGGTATTAAGCCCAACTTCTGACTTGACACACGGTACGTCATACGGTACAATATCACAATTAGACTTGTCATACATGTCACCTGTGTTGATCAACAGCAAAATTCCGGTGTACATGAGTGTCAGGGTCGTAATGCCGCAAAAGGCTCGGTGGAAAAAGAGTTCGAGTCGTTCAGTGCCTTCAATGTGAGCCATAACTGAATGCAGACTACTCAAACGGATTGAATTATTAAGTAGTCTGTATTCAATTTTATTCCCTCAAGGCATCGGCGAAATGTCAGCAGACGACCTGCACCTTGCGTATCAGACCATACGTCATGCCTTCCTCCGATAATCTCGACCATCAGCTCACGTATCAGCCCATACTCACATTTCACGCGCAAGAGTCATTGGCGCTCGCAGACACAAAAAAGACTGGCTGCAAGACTGAACGGCTTTTCACGTATCCGTAAACGAAGGGAGTGAATCAGTCTTATATGCGACAGCAAAGAGTATGAGCCACCATAACAACACAAACCAACCCATAAACATGCCAATTTCACATGCAAGCAAGAGATCTGGCGTATGCACCTTAATAAATGCGTCACAAGTCATATCAACTGTTTTACTGCTCGCCGAGTCTCTGAACACGGTGATTTGCGTATGTTTAACCTCGTAATGAGCGAGCGTGAGCGGAAGTAGTGAGAACACAAAGAGCACGTTAAACCCTGGTATAACACCAATGATCCCGCCTGTTTGAGCAGCAGCAACGAGACTATCAACACACTCAAACTCTGCTTTCGACTTGACACACGGTTCACCATGCAATGTTACACTGCAATTAGACCGTTCATACACGACGCTACTGTTGATCAACAGCAAAATTCCTGTGCTAACGAGCATTATAAGCGCACCAATGCAAAAGATCAGCGGATAAACGGCACAGAGCTCAGAGCCTTCAGCGGTGACTCCAGTAGTGCTTTCAGAGCCTTCAGCGGTGCGAGCCATAACTGCAAATGAGTGTTTATGCTGATGTTATGCTCGAACGTGTTGAATATCAAGCAGTCTGTATTCAGTTTTATTCCCTCAAGTCAGCGGCGACTTTCAGCAGGCGACCTGCACCTTGCGTATCAGCTCACACGTCATGCCTTACTCCGATAAACTCGACTATCCGCTCACGTATCAGCTCACATTCACATTAATCTATTTTGTCAGCGCACACCTACTTAATCCATCCCAGCACAGTTGGCGCAGTTAACCAAATAAAAATGAGGCTGACATCATCACTCAATATACGACAAATAATTCACGGCAATCTTCGGCAAGACCCAACAGTAGGTGCACACTTGCCACTGTTTGCAACACACTGCGCTTATTATGCTCGACAACGCTGTTCTACAACAAGTGAAAACTCAGAAACGGTGGTATCGATTTGATTTGGTGTGCGAAGCCCGGCAGGTCGTCGGTTACTGCTTCTTTTTTGCGTGGCTCACAAGTGTTACTGGCGAAATCTCACACCACGTCATACTCTATGTGTTACTCCGTCATTCCCATGTTCAAGCTCATGTATCAGCCCATACTGTTCAACATTCTGTGATTTACACAAGTCGCGCAGACATGTTAAGCCTCATCACAAAAACACAAGACACAAAGCACAGTACGTTCATTCACTCTTACGGACACGTCAACGCTAATTTCAACGACCTAACACACAGATCAAAGACCATACTTCACATTACAAAGCGCACGATAATTTCGCAGAAGACATAGCTCAGAACAAACGAAACGAAAGCAGAGTTGATTCACACAATTTCATATAATCTGACAGACGCACTCACATTATTCAATAATACAAACACAATCATGTCACAACAGCACGTACAGACCCATACTCAAGCAAACATTAGCGGTAACACAACATACACTTGCACATGATCATGTAATCGCAAACAGAGAACGGTAAACGGGGCAAGTCCGCAATACGTTACGCAAGGAGGCCAGCGGGCACTCAACGAATCAGTTACTCTCTTACATCTAGGTCAGCGGCGAATCTCACACTACGTCATACTCAACGCGACACTCCGTCATTCTCTTGTTCAAGCGCACGTATCAGCCCATACTGTCCATCAATCTGTGATTTACAACACTTACACTTGCACATTAAGCCTAACACAAAAAAAGACAAGACACAAAGCATAGTACGATCATTCACTCTTACGAACACGTCAACTCCGCTTAACACGACCTAACGCACAGATCAAAGGCCATACTTCACATTACAAAAGCGCACGATAATTTCGCAGATGACAGATAGATCAAACAGTCAGCAAAATAAAAGGCGGACCAGACACAAGCACAATTATATCTCATACAACCTGACAGACCCGCAACGCAGACACTCACTCACATTATTTAGCGGACGAACACAAACACGGCGGCCCCGTCACCATGCCATGAACAACACGTACAGGTCCATACTCAAGCACACACTGGTAGAAACTCAGTAACATACGCAACAATGATACAAACCCACCATACATTGCGCAACGAGGCTGACGGGCACTTAGCGAATCAGTTACTCTCTTACATCTAGGTCAGCTGCGAATCTCACACTACGTCATACTCTATGCGTTACTCCATCATTCTCTTGTTCAAGCTCACGTATCAGCCCATACTGTCCATCAATCTGTGATTTACACAAGTCGCGCAGACATGTTAAGCCCAACACAAAAACACAAGGCACAAAGCACAGTACGATCATTCACTCTTACGAACACGTCAACGCTAATTTCAACGACCTAACGCACAGATCAAAGGCCATACTTCACATTGCAAAAGCGCACGATAATTTCGCAGATGACATAGCTCAGAACAAACGAAAAGAAAGCAGAGTTGATTCACACAATCTCACATTGTTCAGTAACACAATCATGTCACAACAGCACGTACAAACCCACACTCAAGCAAACACAACATACACTTGCACTTGATCATACTCAACCATGTCAGCAGACGATACAAATCTGTAATACGTTGCGCAAGGGCGTTGGCGGGTACTTAGCGAACCAGTATTGCTCTTACATCTATGTCTGCGGCGAAATCTCACACTACGTCATACTCTATGCGTTACTCTGTCAAACACACACTCAAGCGCACATATCAGCTCATACCATTGCCCAATATGTAAATTACACCACTTACACTTGCACATTAAGCCCAACACAAAAAAGACAAGGCACAAAGCACAGTACGTCTATTCACTCTTACGAACACACATCAGCTCCGCTTAACACGGCCTAACACACAGATCAAAGACCATACGCCAACATGCAAAGCCACGTTAATTTCGCAGATGATCGAGTGCTTGCTATCAGACCACCAGCATGACATTCAATGAACTCAAGTGGCATGATGTAATAAATGACTTTGTTTAACATAAATTTGACGGCCGACCAAACTAGGGAATTAATTGCGAATGGAGTAGACGTGAATGCGAAAAATAGCCCATTACACCGGATGTATAAGGAAGGAGCTGTACGTGTGCTAATCGAGGCAGGAGCAGACGTGGATGCAAGAGATGCAAAGGAATGCACTCCGTTACATTGGATAAAAGAAGACGGCGCTGTACGTGCGCTAATCGAGGCAGGAGCAGACGTGAATGCAAGAGATATTCATGGCCACACTCCATTACACAACCGAATAATACCAGAAGGCGCTGTGCGTGCGCTGATCAAGGCAGGAGCAGACGTGAATGCAATATGTGGGTGGGGTCTCACTCCATTATTTTACCAAGATGGCGGCTCTGTACGTGCGCTACTCGAGGCGGGAGCAGATATAACTATAACTCTGAAAGGTGATGTTAATTACAATCCATTACATTGGTTAAAAAATGAAGAAGGTGCACGTGCGTTAATCGAGGCAGGAGTAGACGTGAATGCAAGAGATAAATTTGGCTATGCTCCATTGCACCACCAAAAAGCTGGAGGAACTGTGCGTGCGCTAATCGAGGCAGGAGCAGACGTGAATGCAAGAGATAAAACGGGACTCACTCCGCTGCACTGGATATTATCTGTGTCAAAAGACGTAGGCGCTGTACGTGCGCTAATCAAAGCAGGAGCAGACGTGAATGCAAGAGATAACAGAGGTGACACTCCATTGCACCACCAAAAAAGAGAGGGCGCTGTACGTGCGCTAATCAAAGCAGGAGCAGATATAAATGCGGAAAATAACCGTTTCATCACTCCATTTTACATCCCCCGTGATACGTACAATCGAAAAGATGAAAAAGCATATGCAGCGTTGATCGAGGCAAGAGATTCTCACATCCCGCCACCGCACGTACATATTGTAACCAGTGATTTTAAAAGTGAGCTTGCCCAAATAACTCTCGCTGATCATCTAGACCGGGATGTGAACGTCTTATGCAGAGCGTTTCTCCAATTCGCTGACGGACCTAATACTCCAGAATCCGAAGAATCCGATTGGGACCACAGTTGGAGCCCCGAATGGATTGGTGATTGGAACCACGACCACATAGTAAAACGGGACATTCAACACTGGAGAGATTCAAAGTACCGGAAGCACTTGAAATATTCAACACACCGGAAATATCTTATACCTTCTTACCTTTGCTTGCACATGAACAAAGAACAGAGAGCACGTGAGGAAGAGTTAGCCGGTATAGCCAAGTGTAAGATGTTCATGATCTATATTAGACTACGCATCAATATTGCCTGGTCAATCGCTGATTTGATAGAGTTGTGTTTGCTCCATAATTACAGAGATATTACGCATAAGTTGCTAAATGACGCTAAATATACACGATTAGACTGTATTAGCGACGTTATGGGTCATTTGCTTCTTGATTTGCTGAATAATCCGTTTCTTGTTAAATATGATCGTTCTGTCCGTAAGATCAAATGCGCAAGAGTCTCACGTGGTCTGCGGATACTCACGCTGCTATCAAAAATGTGGGTTTAGTATCCTGGTCCAACCTGGTCACGATTTCACGGAAGACTGTGAACATAACTCCCCACCGTACACTAGCTCACGTATAGGAGCGCATCTCTGAGTTGATGAACACTACGCAATGAACAAGTCACTCTCTTTTTTGCCTACCCAAGTGTCAGCGGCGAAATCTCAC
>JAESSS010000034.1 GCA_016763975.1 Candidatus Altimarinota bacterium | reverse complement strand
TCTGAATGTGCTCCGGGCGCACCAGCACGCTTTGGGTTCGTTCGGACGTGATGGCGTTCAGCCCGCGCATCAGGGCCGCGTTCTCAAGGGGCATCCGATATTTCGGCGAACAATCCTCTTACGACTTCGCAAAATTCCTTTCACAACATAAAAAAAGATCAAAAAAATTGATCACCAGAATAAAGCTGCAAAAAGACCAAAACTCCCTTTTTGCATCATCAGAAAAACCAGTAAAATCTGACTACTCAATCCTC
The DNA here is from genome assembly GCA_016763975.1 of Candidatus Altimarinota bacterium. Lineage (GTDB taxonomy): Bacteria > Patescibacteriota > Gracilibacteria > UBA1369 > LOWO2-01-FULL-3 > NORP293. The sequence continues at coordinate 5,524 of JAESSS010000034.1, read as the reverse complement.
GATCTCATCGCCACCATCGAGGCACTTTCATTAGAAAAAATCACAGACCTAGACGGCATGGGCGACAAAGTCGGCACAACAGTTTACGAATGGTTCCAAGATCCTTCCAACAAAAAATAGCTCGAAAAACTCTACTCCGTCGGCATCGACCTCAACACCACCCACCTAAAATCAACTGGCAAACTCCAGGGCAAAAGTTTCGTACTCACCGGCACTCTCCAAGACCTTACCCGCGACCAAGCCAAAGCCCTGATCAAACAAAACGGCGGCAAAGTTCTCTCCTCAGTCTCCAAAGACCTCGACTATCTGATAGCAGGGGAGTCAGCCGGATCCAAGTTGAAAAAAGCCCAAGCTCTCAAGATAAAAATCCTTAGCGAAAAAGAATTTCAACTAATCATTTAAAGCTCTGTGAAAATCCAGAAAACGTTCAAATCTCTCATAACGTCTAAAATATCTAAGGCCATTATCACGATTCTGTCCAACGGCAGTCCCAGTTTTTTTCATAATTTCAGCTACTTCTCCAAGGGGTAAACCTTTTTCCCTACCAAAAAGACCAAAAAGCAAAGTAATACTGATAAAGCATTATCCATCAATGGATCACGATCTGGATCTTCAAATAACTCTAGCAAAGCTCTGTTAAATCCTCGGATTCGAACTTCAAAATCAACATCTCCAAGACCTCTATTATTTAAAAATAGGTCTGCTTCATCCAGTGCATACTCATCTACATTGGCCCTTTTTCGCATAGCATTCGCCCATAAAATATGTGCACTTGATTCTAGTTCTTCTTCATTATGAGCTACTCTTGGTGCACCGTCACGCTTACACAACATACCGGGGAAATCAGATGCAATCTCTACGAAATTTCCATCGACCACCTTGGCAATAATCTCGCGAGCATGTGAAGTTAGCCTGAAAGGCCCCTGATAATGTTGATCATCTATTAAATTAGTCATTCCCCTATAAAGGACTAGCAAAATAAATGAAGTAGCACGTTTTATTCCAAATTCTTCAGTCTCCAATTTATCAAGACTATCTATAAATATCTCCATCCCCATTTGAAATAAATCATCAACATCATCTTCGATGGGGGCCAAATGTTTGGACATCGCCAAAATAAGCGGTGTATATGACTTACACAGCTCTTCAAGTGCATGTTTCCTCTTGTTTACCAATTCTGGATCATCTGAATCCCTCCCCTCCTTATGGGCTTGAAGCAACGATACTTCTTCTGCACTGGTTAGAGAAAGATTGAAGGTAGAAGCATCAAACTTCTCTTCCACATCCAATTCTTCGCCTATAACAGCTTCATCACCTAGTTCATCAATAAGATTTCTCAATTGATTAGTGGAAAAAGTTTTTATTCTAAGAATCTGCCTATAAGATGACTCTTCTTCTAGCAAATCAAAATAACGTGCCAACATCTCCGGCCTAGATGTAAAAGATTCATTTGGTGCATGATATCCCTCCATTCTCATTGTTCTTGCCAATTCCATGTGAATACTTTTAAAAAGGGCTTACTCTAGCCGTAATCGAGGTATTTGTCAACTCTAACCAACCACCTCTCCACCAAAGATATCCAAAGCCGCTTCTACGGCCACAGCTCCTGTCGCAACTGGCTCAGGCGCAGCTTCCATATAAGAGCTTTCTTCTTGTACCGTTGCTTTGATGTCGAGTGCTTTTACCAGTCCTTCCAATTTCACAGCGTGCCCAAATAAGTCCTCAATAATAGTTTCCAATTCCACACGATAATCATGTTCCAGCACTTTGCTTTTATGAAAATTACTATTAAAAGTCAAAACCAATATCGACTCTCTTAGGGTTGTAGGGTGCCCATTTTTCAGCGACATCCTTAGTGCCGGTGCTTTGACTCTTTCATTCACACGCGCCCAATTTTCTTTGATACTTTCGATAGTAAAAGCCATGGCCTCCCCCGTAGAAACAGGCTCTACTTTTTTATGTTCTCTGACTTCGATTACTGCTTTGTCCACGACATTTTCAGTTTGGGCTGGCGCAACAACTGGAGCCTCGACAGCTGGCGGCGCTGCTACAACCGGCGCAACCTCTTCCACAGCTGGCGTTGTTTCTATTTTCACAGGACCGGTTAGTTTGATAACAGCAATTTCCAAAGCTAATTGTGGAATTGCCGCGCTCATTGTGCGTTGAGCTTCTTGGAATAATTCGATCATTTTGATCAGCGACCTACACATATTGATTTTGCCATCATTTACAGCTTCCAACATTTTTTCTCTAATTCTCTGTATAAATTCGTGTGTAAATTGTTTCAAATCACTTCCTTGATCGTGTAATTCGTGAATCATTTTTATCGCTCCACTTGTATCTCCGCTACATAAAATTTTAAACAAATCATCCAATAATGAAATGCCGGTTAATCCCAAAATCTCTTCTACTTTTGCATGTCCCAATTTGCCATCGACGGTCAGTTGTTCTACCAATCCAATCGCATCCCTCATTCCTCCATTCACATAACGACTGATCACTTCTAGAGCTTTGTCTTCGGCTTCAATTCCTTCTTTTTCGCAGATATATGCCAGACGAGTCATCAATGCTTTGAGTGATAAACGACGGAAATCAAAACGCTGACAACGTGAAATAATTGTGTCAGGGATCTTGTGTACTTCTGTTGTAGCCAAAATAAAGTAAGCATGAGCAGGTGGCTCTTCCAGAGTTTTCAAGAGAGCGTTAAAAGCTTCCTTGGTCATCATGTGTACCTCATCGATAATATATACTTTGTACTTTGCACGAGATGGAGCAAAGTTGATTTTTTCTTTTAATTCACGAACTTCATCAATACCACGATTGGACGCGGCATCAATCTCAATCAAATCAATTAATCGACCGCTATTGATGTCCAAACACAGATCGCACTGATTACATGGTTCGTGTTTGTCTTTCAAAGCGCTGCAGAGCAAAGCTTTTGCGATTAGACGGGCGGAAGAGGTCTTGCCGGTACCACGAGGTCCAGTAAAAAGATAAGCGTGTGCTACGTGTTCGCTTTTGATCGCATTTATCAAAGTAGTCCTGACATGATCTTGTCCGATCAGGTTGTCAAAATTATGCGGTCTATACTTTCTGTAGAGTGATATTTGATCCATGGGCGCCAATATTAGCATGCTCTCTCTTCAATTTCCTTATTTTCTGCTTGATCTTTTTTTCAAATACTTCTCTCGAGAAATTCTCTGCATGTCTCGCTATTGTACGAGGTCGATAAAAGCGCTCATTGTAGAGCAATCTAGCCAGTCCGTCCTCCATCGATTCCACGTTTTCTTCGAAGAAAAACTCACCAGTTTTGCCACTCACCACACTCTCCGTACAACCCCCTTTTCCGAATGCTAAAACCGGTTTGCCGGCAGCCATCGCTTCTACAGGTGCCATACCAAAATCTTCTTCTCCTGGAAAAATAAAAGCTCTGCAATTTTCTAAATATTCCTTCACCACTTCATCATCTTTGAATCCGAGAAAGTCGATATTGTCACAAGCAATATCCTGCAAATATTGGCGATGCGGCCCATCCCCAATTATCACCAGCTTCCTGCCAAGTTTATTAAATAACTGCACTGCCAAATCCACGCGTTTGTAGGGCGTCAGAGTTGATACAATCAAGAAGTAGTCGGAATGTTTGGCTTGAATCACTTTGAAGCGTTCAGTATCAACTGGAGGATAAACGATTTCACTTTCTTGGCGATAATACTTACTTATTCTTTTTTGTACATTTCTGGAGTTTGCCATGTAACTATCTGGTCTGTCACAAGCCGCAATATCCCATTCTCTCAGATACTTCATCAATGGCGCATACAGGAATTTCTTAAAACCTCGAATATTATTCTCCTTTTGATATTCATTACACCAATCCCAAGCATAACGCATAGGGGAGTGGCAGTAACAAAGGTGCATTGTATCGATTCCAGTAATAATTCCGTGTGAATAAGTGGTGCTTGAAGAAATCACTAAATCAAATTCACTAAAATCTAACTCCTCTATCGCTCTCGGCATTTTGTGCACGAGCAATCGACGTTTTTTACGAAAAATAGATTTCTGCAAAAAAGAAGTTCTCACTCTTTCTTTCGGAAAAACATGCCCAACTTTCTTCTCATCATAGAGCAAAGTAAAAACAGGCGCCTCGGGAAACATTTCCATCAAAACTTTGACCACTCGCTCGGCGCCACCAAGCTTTAACAAAAAATCATGTACAATTGCAACTTTCATAATAGTTCTCTGTGAAAATCAGTATCGTAACGAAAAATGAAAACTATGTGCGAAAATCTTAAAAAGCGACGAAGGCGTATCCAAAAAGATACGTTTAGGAGCTTTGAAAAATTTGCAGCCGTAGTTTTCATTTTGCAGTAGTTAATTATTTTCTCAGAGGACTAACACTTAGTTTACCTTGCAACCTCTTGCTCATCAAAGCCCAAACTTCCACAATCAGAAACTCCCTGCAAAATAGCTTCATGCACATCCGGCAAAGAGCCATATTTATCAGTAACTTTCTGCATCACATCAGCATTATCAGCCTCAAAACCATGTTTCTCAAAAATCGCTCTAGTCTTTTGGAGCTCTTCAGGTCTACTGGCATCGTCAATTTTTTCAAGCTGACAAGTGATCTCCACAGTTGCATCGATATAGGCCTGCTGTTGATTTCCAGAACACGCGGTAAATAGAACTACACTTAGTAAAAGCAAAGATAAAATTTTCATGAGAGAGGGGAATTAAGTTAAAGTTAAACTAACACAATTTAATCCCCCAGGCAATAAAACTAAACTGCCTTTGCCAAAGCCTCCGCAGCATCTTCTTCACAAATACCGTCAGAAGGGTTGAACGCTTTATTTTCATCGAATATACCCAGCTTAACTAAGGTAAGTACGTAATAATAGTACCAATCGGGAGATGATGTATCTTCAGGTGCATCAGCGTCCTTATTTATCCCATTTTGCTCCGCAAACTCCTTAAGGTCCGCAGTTTTTAATTCCAAAGTAGCATACAAAAGTTTCGCAAATTCAGCTCGGTTTACACCATCATCAGGGTTGAAACCACCGTTCACATCACCTTCGAGAATTCCATAAGCAGTAAAGCACTCTACAGCCTCAAAGGCCTCGTGTTCCGGCGGCAAATCAGCAAAAGTCTGAGTAGCATCTGCGGGACATTCCAGTCCAAGTTTTTCTTTCCCAAAATCAGCCAACAACATCACAACCTGTGCACGAGTCATCACTTTGCATTGATCAACTTCTTCCAAAAGAGCAGCGTATGGTTTTAGTTTTTCTAACATCAAATCAAGATCCGCTTTGCAAACATTTCCAGCAGGATTAAACAATGGTGAATCCATAGGAATTAATCCCAACTGAACCATCACCAAAATCGCATTGTAATACCAGTCGTTTGTTGAAACATCCGCAAATATATCTACTACATCCTTGTTTACACCATGTTCCTGGACAAAAGCTTCAACATCATCAATCTGGGTTCCAAGAAGGTTGTAGAGCATCTGTGCCATCTCCGCCTTATTCAC
>JAESSS010000033.1 GCA_016763975.1 Candidatus Altimarinota bacterium | reverse complement strand
TAGCAATCTGCACCGCATTCAGCGCCGCACCCTTTAAAAGTTGATCACCACACAAGAAAAATTCTAAACCATTTTCCCCAAAAACCAAATTTCTCCTAATTCGCCCCACCTCCACATCGTACTCGCCCGTCGCATTAATCGGCATCGGCAATTCCACAAGCTTCACCCCTTCCGCCGCCTCCAAAACCTCCTTCGCCGCCTCCACCGAAACCACCTTTTCACATTCAATCACAATCGACTCACAATGTGCCCTCAAAGTCGGAATCCTCACAGCAGTACAACTCAAAGGAATCTCCGTACCAAAAATCTTCGCAGTCTCCCACGCCACTTTCATCTCCTCCTTGGTGTATCCATTTTCCTGAAATTTATCGATATGTGGAATCACGTTAAACGGAATCGCATGATCAAAAACCTCACAACTCGCCTCCCCACCATTCAGCGCAATTTCAGTTTGATCCAAAAGCTCATTCATCCCTGCGGCTCCCGCTCCGGAAGTCGCCTGATAAGTACTGATGATTACCTTCTTCAATGCAAAAGCCTTATGCAAAGGCCACAGCACCACCGCCGCAATCGCCGTCGTACAGTTTGGATTAGCGATCACTCCTTTGTGATTTCGCGCAGCCGAAGCATTAATTTCCGGCACTACCAGCGGCACATCATCGTCATATCTAAAGGCCGAAGAATTATCAATCATCAAACAATCCGCTGCCACAACCCTCTCCCTCCACTCTTTCGATAATTCACTGCCAGCAGAAAATAGAGCAATGTCACTTTCCTCAAAAATTTTCTCAGAAATTTCTTCACAAACCAACTCTCCAATCTTTTTGCCCACAGATCTGCTCGAAGCCACCAATCTCAATTTGTCCAAAGGGAAATCCTTCAAACATTCGATCATTTCTCGGCCAACAGCACCCGTCGCGCCAACTATTACAATATTCATTAGAAAAATGTATTAAAAACTTTTTTAGTAACCTCCTGTGCCTCCTCAGCCTCCACCAGAAATGTGATATTTCTTTTTGAAGCACCCAGCGAAACCATTTTGATATTATGATCGTCCAGCGCTGTGAAGAGTTTACCCAGAACCCCCCTCGATTCCCTAATGCCATCCCCCACCAAACAAACAATCGCCAAATCCTCTATCACTTTCACAGTAGAAAATTCTTCCAATTCATTCACCACCGCCGCAGGAACATCCACATCAATAGTCAGCGAAACCGAAACCTCCGAAGTCGCCACCACATCCACCGAAATCTCATTCCTCGCAAAAACTTCAAAAATCCTCGCAATAAATCCCCTCGCATTCAGCAATTTAGACGAACAAATATTCACAATTGTAATTCCTTTTTTATAAGTCACCGACTTCAAACTGTCCCCCTCCTTATCCTTGATCAGAGTGCCTACCGCCGCTGGATTAAAAGTATTCAAAATCCTCACCGCAATATTCTGCTCAATCGCCGGTTGAATAGTTTTTGGGTGAATCACTTTTGCCCCAAAATATGCCAACTCCGACGCCTCCCCAAAACTCATCTCTTCCAAAACCTTAGCCTCCTTAACCAAACGTGGATCACAATTCATCACCCCATCCACATCTGTCCAAATCTGCAATTCCTCCGCGCCCAAAACCGCCGCCACAATCGCCCCAGTATAATCACTACCTCCTCTTCCCAAAGTAATATAATTCCCTGCACTCGACCTCCCCACAAAACCGGTAATCACCACTTTTTTGCCTTCACACCTCTCGCGAACAGCCTCACCAGTCCTTTCAAAATCCACTTCCCCTTCTCCATAACTATCATCACAAAACATCACATCAAATCCATTAACTTGTTCATAATCCAATAGCTCCGCCAAAATCTCCGAACTCATCCTTTCCCCAAAACTCATCAGCCGATCCCTCGCACTCGCACTCAACTCCCCAATCATCTCAATCCCCGCCAACAATTTCCTCAAATCCTCATAATATTCTTCCAAACTCAAATCCAAACCTAATTCCTCAATAATTTCATCATGTTTTTGCACCAGCGCATCAATGCCCTGTGCCCAATCTCCTGCCGCCAAAGCGATCTCCCCCATTTTGATCAACTGATCAGTCGTACCACTTGTCGCTGACACCACCACTGTCTCAATTCCACGCTCCTTCACAACCGCTGCCACTTTTCGAATAGAATCAGCCGTGCCCATAGATGTGCCACCAAATTTTGCTACTAACATAATATATTTAGGTTAAAAAAAATCCCGCTTTTCTGCAGGATCTGAGAATCAAAGTTCAAAAGATAATCCCGCTAAAACTGGATCTTCTTCAACTTCTTATTTTCAGATACGATATTAATCATTGCGCTTCTTTTACCCCTTTCCAGCTTGACTGTCAAACATTTCCCCCCTATATTCCCTCTCCTATTTTTGAACAAAAAAAGAATGGCATTATTAGCTAGAAAGGCCCCGGACGAAGAAATTAAACAAGAAGAAGCTCCCCCAAAACCTTCAAAGATCAGACAAGTAATTACTGGAATAACAAAGGGAACCCTGATCGCAGCGCTACTCGTTATGGTGAGTAGTCCTATAAATGGTGCAAACAATTATTATTTACGAACTCAGATCGTCGATAAAAAGGCCGACATCAGAGCAAAAGCCGGCAAAGAACAGGTGGCAGTTTTGCCAGATATCCAATCAGACATTAAAAGCCGAATATCTCGAAGATCTCTTCAAAAAAACCATGAAAACAGCTTCCCTCTAGTCGATGCAAACCAAGAAATCTATGATTGCGAAAAAGTTGCCTATTTATGTCGTTCAGAAATCGAACGAATACCTCATGATAGTCTTTTAGGAAAGGCTCGATATAATGTGTTTGCAATTGTCGGCTTGGGTAATTGTTCTCGGGAAGAACTCGACTGTCTAAACCAATAATCCACACATCAAAAAAGCCCGCTGAGTCAATCGACCCAACGGGCTTTTTTTCTATCTAAAACTCAAAATTATCCAAATCATCAAACGAACTTCTCTCCATATAATCAATCGCAAAGCTCATCACTTTCGCCACTCCTGCACGATTAATCAATCCACCCGGATTCAAATTTCCAGTATCCCCTTCTCCAGTAAACACACCCGCATCATAAACCGCCTGATAAGCCCTAGAGTGTTCATCACCATCTCTCACATCCCCAAACGCACCATCATAATCACCAAGTTCAAATCCAAAAATATCAGCAATTATCAAAGCCACATTTCCACGAGTCGCCCTAGCATTCCAATCATAGCTGGTGTCATATCCTAGCTGCTCCGCCATCGCTTTATACCCAGCCCACCATTCTCCATCAACTCCTTCCATCTCTCCGTCACCAGTTGCCTCAAGCGCCATTCTAAACACCGCAGCATAGGTGACGTCATCTCCAGGACCATAGTATCCTGTAAGCTCTCCAGAATCGTCTCTGTATCCACTGACAATGTCCGATTCTCTCATTGTTACCACAGTGTCGAAGTACCAATCTTGATTATCAAAACCTACATCGTAGAATTCGATAGCATCTTCACCAACCACCAAATATCTTTTATTCTCTTCCAACAAATCTTTGATCACTTTTACGATCTCTTTAATTTCTTCTCCACTAGCATCTGATTCGATCAAAGCACGCGCATCCTCCCAAGCATTTGCCAATTCATCAGCAATCTCTGAGCTTATCACCATACCTCGAGTCCTCTCATAAAGATCTTTCAATTTACCTTCCAACCTATCCAACCTCACACCATCCATCTTGCCGTAAACCTTTGTATTGTTATCCAAAAGTCTCTCTCCCTTATCACCAAACACATCCATGCTGTTCATAATCTCACTAACAATTTGCCCAGCTAGTTCATCATCAATATAATTAGCAATCAATTCCATTACTCGTTGATTCACACGACGCATCACTTTTTCCATCATCTCTTCCTCGATTCGGTCAGCCAGTTCGTTAAAGAAATCTTCGTCATCAAATCCTTCATAAACTTGATCAAATTGAGCTCTTTGTTTATGAAAATCTTTCCCCTCTCTATTTCTTTTTCCATCACGTTCCCCATCTCGGCCTCTATCTCCATCCCTGCCTCTATCAAACTCATCGTCATCATCATATTCTTCGTCCCTATCCTCCATCCAAAATTGCAAAAGCTCTAGTTGCTCATCATTTAAGCTATCAACAACTTCAGGATTTTCCTCAAACCATTCCAGCATCATTCCCAAAGGATCTCCAGCTGAATCACCAATTCTTTCCATCGCATCCCAAATTGCATCCATGGATTCTGGTGTCACATTGTCCTTAGCCAAAGCATTTTCCATTCTCACAAGAAGCCCCTTAGCTTTATTTGCCAAAGGTTTAAATTTACGCACAGCTTGTTTAACTCTTTTTGGCGCATCCAATTCCAACACCATATCCGCAAACGCTTCCGCCTTTGGAAGCATCTCCTTCATATTCGCAATCTCCTCTTTCATATCTTCTATAAAATACTCTCCATCATAATATTCCTCTTCCTCCTCATATAATTCTTCCATCAATTCATCAAACAAATCCTCTTCGTCGTAATCCTCATCGTAATCTTCGTCGTAGTCCTCGTCATAATCCTCATCATAATCCTCATCGTAATCTTCATATTCATCATAATCAGAATTATCTTCCTGTCCGGCAACAACGTCTTCAGCAAAAGCCGGGCTCACAGAAATACTCATAATCATGGCAGTAAGCAGCGCCATCAAAATGGAAAAGCGCAATTTTTTCATAGGACTTTTGTTTAAAAAAATGAATAAGCTGTTTGTTAAAACGTCACAGAATGAATTTTATAACAAAAAAGCCTATACATCATAACACGCCACCTTTACGCCTTTTTCCTTAGCTTATAAGCTCGATAAGTTATGCCATGTAACACAGGCCGTTCTCTTTCATTTCTCGCCAAAATCACACTGCGCTTATCGAACACGCCAAATTGCTGCCAAATCAAAAAGACCAAAGCCTCTTCTTCCTTCAGATCGGCACCATCATTCAATTTCATCTCATGACTACCATCCTCGTACACGGCTTCCAGTACGAAAGGCGGAAGCTCGTAGTTTTGCCACATGCGATCCAACCTGTATTTGATAAAATCAAGATCCTCCTCAGGTTCCTCACTGCCCAGAATAGTATTGCTCGGCTCTGCTACTGCAATACGATCTTCATTTTCCTGACAGAGATCATAAATCAATTCATATACACTTTTGCCCTCATATTTCTTCCACCTCTCCGGCAATCCCACAGGCAACTTTAATCCCACTTCACCATATCTTGGATAGGCATCCATCAGATTCGCATTACGGCCGATTTCCCTCATCAAATGATCACTCACTCTTTTCAAAAACAACTTCGCATCGCTCAACGACATCTCACCTTCCTCCGCCACAGGCCCCTCTCTCTCTTCAGAAAAAGTCACTTCAATAGTATTTAAAAGTGCCATCAACTTCCCTCGAATTTCGATAGCACGACCCTCTACATTTACTCTGCTTAGAGCACCATTATGCAAAAATTCCAGAACATTCGCTGCGTCAGTAGCAGTTCTCACTCGGATCTCCTTACTCAAAACTTCTCCCAAGCGACTCCAGTCACCATCTCGTATACAGATTTGCGCCGCCGCCGCTGCTTCAGTATCTAATTTTTTGATAACCCGACTAAGCATCAGGTCTAGTTCGTCTCTCTCTCTAACTTCACTCATACAAAATTATTAATGGCGCGCAGATTAGCACAACTAAGGTATTGTGCAAGTTTCAGCCGCTCAGGGGGGATTTGAATTAAAAGTCGGCACAACAAAACAACACCTAAAGTGCTTTTACAAGCCATTTAAATGGCGGAACGGACGGGACTCGAACCCGCGACCTCCTGCGTGACAGGCAGGCATTCTAACCAACTGAACTACCGCTCCAAAATGTCTTTTTTAATCCCTTTCGTTTAAGGTGATGCAAAAGTAGTATGTTGAATTTGATTTGCAAACATCATGAGCAAAAATATTAAGCAAAAGTTTACTTGAATTCATGTTTTGACCATAAATGGCTTTCAGTTAGTTATTTAGCCATTCAATAAATTAACGCCTTCTTTTAAAGGTAATGGTGTAGAGTCTATGACTAATCTCAAGTTCTTGAAGAACTCCATTCTCAAAGGTATGTAACTCCTTTTTTTCATCATGTTTAAAATAGTAGCTGTTCTCTTTTTTTCTGGCAATGTCAAGCATACTACCAATCGCCAGAGCATATACTTGTTCTCCATCATGTGGCATCTCAAAATAGTATAGGTCAGCTCCAACCATATCATCATTTAGTATTTTAGATGTTTTGCCATCTATGTTTACCTCGTAATAACCATCTCTGAATACAGTATGAACAGATGATTTTAAATGTCCATTTGTTTTGGACTGAGCTTCGCCAATTATCAACTTATTATTCATATAAGTGGAGTGACTAGTGAAACCTACT
>JAESSS010000032.1 GCA_016763975.1 Candidatus Altimarinota bacterium | reverse complement strand
TCGAAATAAGCCTACACATCAGTAGGCGTTTGAGGAAATTGTGCAGTTGAGGTGAAAGATGGCCCTCAATGGAATTTTGGTGGGTCAGCAATTCCTGCCCCGAACTCTCTCACAAGAAGATTTTCCCCCAACACATGCCAATTCAAAGGCTAACTCTCTACTGTATCGGGATCGACAAGAAGATCAGGAGGATTGGGAGGAATACACACCAAGAACACTCTGCCCCATAGGCTTATGGTCCCTGGGTCAAGTTAGCCATTTCTCCCACTCAGTTCCTCCTCGATATCTCCAAGATCGATATCTTCATTTATCAACAAAACAAACATGTGATAGAAAAGATCACAACTCTCCTCCATAAGCCTTTGCTTTCCTTCAGACCTAGCTGCCCTGACAACCTCCTCAGATTCCTCTTCCACCTTAGCCAAAATCGCCTTTAATCCACCTTCAAACAAAGATGAGGTATAGGAGCCCTTTGGCATTTTATCTTTCCTATCTTCCAATAATTTAAACAAATCTCCCACTCCAAATCCATTTCCAAAGCAGGAAGTTTCACCAGTGTGACAAGTTGGCCCCAAAGGTCTCGCCATCACCAACAATGTATCTCCATCACAATCCATATTCATTGAAACAACCTTCAACTTATTACCAGAAGTCTCTCCCTTCTGCCACAACCTCCCCTTACTTCTACTCCAAAATGTCACAAAGCCATCAGCCAATGTTTTCTCATAAGCTTCATTATTCATATAACCAAGCATAAGCACTCGCTTACTTATATTGTCCTGTGCAATCACAGGAATTAAGTTGTCCATTTTTTTAAAATCAATTTTCATTTTCTTATTGTTAAATAATTATCAGACAAGTAGCCCTTCAAATCGACCACACTAAGCTTCCCATAATGAAATAGGCTAGCCGCCAAACAAGCATCCACAACTTGAAAGGCCTTCAGGAAGTCCTCTTTACATCCAGCACCACTAGAAGCGATTACAGGGATATTCACGGCCTTAGAAATGGCAGTAAGTAGCTCTAGGTCAAACCCTTTTCCAGTTCCATCCCGGTCCAAAGAATTTACCAAAAGTTCACCCGCACCCATCTCTTCCATTTTGCGTGCAAATTCAATGACCTCTATTCCAGTTGCCTCCCTGCCTCCTTTTACGAAAAGTTCCCATTCAGCTCCCACCAGTTTACAATCCAAAGAAATGACGATGCACTGAGAACCAAACTCCCTAGAAGATTCCCTGACAAACTCAGGATTCCTCACCGCCTCAGAGCCAATAGAAACTTTGTCCGCTCCAGCATTCAATAGCGTACGAATATCCTCGACAGACTTAATCCCACCACCAACAGTAAATGGAATAAAAACATTCTTAGAAATTTTACTTACCAGATCAACCAGCGTTGCTCTCTTCTCAACAGTGGCAGTAATATCTAAGAAGACCAACTCATCTGCTCCAGATTCACTATAAAACTTGCCAAGCTCGACGGGATCACCAGCATCCTTTAAATCAACAAAGTTGGTCCCTTTAACCACACGCCCATTCTCAACATCCATGCAGGGGATAATTCTTTTGGCTAGATTGTTCTTCACTAATCGAACAGTCCCTTCATATATAGCCTTTCCAACAATCGCTCCCTCGATGCCTTTGAATTTTTTAAGATCTTCATCACAAGAAACTCCTCCAGCGGAAATAACTTTAAAACCACTTATGCCTTCAACCAAATCATAATTAGGCCCTGTAAGTGCCCCATCCCTACTTACATCAGTTACTATGATTCGCTTCACTCCAATTCCTCTAAGAATTTCCAGAAAATCATCAAGACTAAGATCACTATTTTCAATCCATCCTTTGATAGCGACTATTTCATCTTTAATGTCCACGGATACAACAAGGCGATCACTTCCAAAGCGCTCTATAATGCTTTTAATTAATGACTGATCCATAACCGCAGAAGTACCAAGGATTATACGATCAATTCCGTTCTCCAGATACCTTGTAGCAGTATCCAGATCCCTTATTCCTCCACCAATCTGTAGGGGAATACTAATTGCCTTCGCAATATCCAAAACCATTTCAGCATTTACAGCTGAACCCTCTTTGGCACCATCAAGATCAACAATGTGTAGTAATTTGGCACCATCACGTTCAAACTTGCGGGCGACTTCCACAGGATCATCGGCATATTGTTTAACCTGATTGTAGTCTCCTTTAAAGAGACGTACACACTTGCCATCTAAAATGTCGATTGCAGGAATAACTAACATAATTCACAAAAATTAGATAATAATTCCAACCCCACTTCACCAGATTTCTCTGGGTGAAATTGAGTCGCATAAAAATTGTCTTTTTGAACGACTGACGCAAACTCACAGCCGTAACTGGTTTTGCCCACTGCAAATTCCTCTTCATCAAAGTAATAAGAATTCACAAAATAAAAGTATCTACCATCATCGATATCTCTAAACAGGGGAGAGGGCTTAGAGAAAAACACTTTGTTCCATCCAATTTCTGGCACTCTCAAGCCCTCTCCAAATTTCTTCACATTACCAGGAATAATAGACAAACAATCAGTCTCATCCTCTTCAGAAAAATCAGTCAACAACTGTAAACCAAGGCAAATACCCAAGAACGGCACCTTTGAATTCTTAATCACATCAATAAGTCCACTTTTTCGAAGCTGTTTCATTGCATACGATGCTCTGCCAACACCAGGAAAGATTATCTTTTTTGCGTTTGCAACATCGTCTGGATTTGAGCTCAGTTCAAACTCTACTCCCAGCTTTTTCAGCGCATTACATACGGATGCAATGTTTCCCGAATTGTAATCAATAATTGTTATCATAATTTCCCTTTAGTTGATGGAATTAAATTCTTACAACGTTCATCTATCGATACAGCCTGCCTAAGAGCACGACCAAAAGATTTAAACGCAGCTTCTAACCTGTGGTGTTCATTGTCACCAGGATTCAGATATTGAATATGTAGATTCATACCAGCGTTCACTGCCACCGACTCGAAAAAGTGTTTCATCATCTCAGTTGAGAAATCCCCAACCTGTTCTCGCACCGCTTCGTAATTCGTCTCAAAAGAAAACCTCCCAGACAAATCAATAGCTGCCACAACTAGCACTTCATCCATTGGCAAAGTCATGCTGCCATAGCGCTTAATGCCCTTCTTATCACCAATGGCATCCTTTAGAGCTTGGCCCAGCACAATAGCAATGTCTTCAGTTGTGTGGTGATCATCTACTTCCAAATCACCCTTGGCCGTCAGTTTCAAATCGATCAAACTCTGTTTAGAAAACAGTTCCAACATGTGTTTCAGAAACCCCAATTCCAGATCAATATCATATTTGCCAGTACCATCCAGATTTATCTCTAGTTCAACAGAAGTCTCATTAGTCTTTCTGATAATTTTTGCCTTTCTCATAATCGTGGGATTAGAAATTTAGAATTTGTCTCTATTTTAAAACCTCTCACACCGATGTTCTCAGCGAACTGCAGATCGGTATCTCGATCACCAATCATAAAAGACGCCTTGTCCAAATCGATCTCCTTCAAGAATTCATCGACCATTCCAGTTTTTGGCTTTCTGCAAGCACATCCATCCTCCGCAAAATGTGGACAAACAAAGACTTTTTCAAACTCAATTCCTTCATTTCTCAGATCCTCCAACAGCTTATTTTGCACCAATAAAAAATCTTCCTCAGGAAAACTATCCGTCCCAATTCCATTCTGATTCGTCACCATTACTAATTTATAGCCCTGATCAATTAACTCCTTTAATCCATCAATAACATCAGGCAAAATCCTGTATTTTTCCAATGAATCCACCTGAAAATCATCCTGTGGCTCAAAAATTAAAACTCCATCCCTATCTATAAATGCAACTTTCATGAGCTTAAAATGTTAAGAAATTGATCGTTTTGCTCCTTTGTTCCGATCGTCACACGCAGGGCATTGGCAATTTTTGAACTTAGATCCCTCACCAAAACTCCTCTATCCAGCAGTTTTTGAAATGTGCCTTCTGGAGCTTCAAACAGCAAAAAATTAGCCTGAGAATACCAAACCGAAAAGCCAAACCTCCTCAGAACAACTGAAAGTCTTAGCCTTTCTGCAACAATAATTGCCACCCTCTTTCTCATCTGTTCTTCTTGATCCAAAATCTCCAGGGCCTTTTCCTGTGTTAATTGATTTACATTGTAAGGAGCTTTTACCTTATTCATCTCCTCAATTATTCTCGCATCGCCAACGGCATACCCAAGCCTAATTCCTGCAGCTCCCCAAGCCTTCGACATCGTCCGAAGCACTATCAAATTGGGGAACTTCTCAACCATTCTCACCAAGGATCCCTCATTCGAAAACTCCACATAAGCCTCATCCAATACAACCAAGGCCGCAATTCCACAATACGCCCTAACCTCTCCTTCGCTCAAAATAGCCCCGGTGGGATTATTTGGCGAACACAAAAACATAATCTTCGCACCATCTTTGGC
>JAESSS010000031.1 GCA_016763975.1 Candidatus Altimarinota bacterium | reverse complement strand
CTCTTTGACGAATAATAATACCACCAGCTTTGACAACTTGGTTTCCGAAGATTTTCACTCCTAGTCGCTTCGCTTGCGAGTCGCGACCGTTATTGGTTGATCCACCTGCTTTCTTATGTGACATTGCATTTGATTAATTGCTCGATGATTTTATGGAAAAAAGTGCCTTTATGCAAGGCTTTTTACTGAGAAAGTGTATATTTATGATTTTTAGCCATTAATTATGCAATAAGTGGACGTATTCGCAAGGGTTCGAGGGGGATTTTTCGACTTGGAGATGCTATAATATAGGGATTCTAAGTAATTCTAAATGAAAAAGTTTAGACAAATATTGGTGATTTTTGGAGCGACAGTGATGCTGGCGTTGATGTCCCCTATTGCTTCTGCTGAGGAAGTGGATTTTGAGGATGCGCTTGAGCAGGATGAATTTTTGCAAAGATTGCAGGATGATCTGAATATTTCTAAATCGGACTACAGACAGGTGCAGAATCGGTCTTCGGATGCACGTGAACGATTAAAAACTATTACGGAGGAGAGGGTTACATTGCAGAGTCAGTTATTGAATTTGCAACTTTCCATCGACATAACTACTGACAAGTTGGCTAGCGTTGTTGGGCAAGTGATTGAAAAGGAGCGTGATATGGCGCTTTTGTTTGAACAAATTGAGATTCGTGAAGTGGCCTTGAATTATCAAAGAAGTTTGGTTCAGGACTATTTGGCGGCGATTTATGAAGAGGAAAATTCATTTTTGACTGTGGGAGAAGATGGTGAGATTGATGCGATGAAGATGTTATTTTCTGAGCAAAGTGTGGGAGACAACCTGAAGGAATTGGAATATTTTGCACTGATGAGTGAAGCGGGATTGATGATGATTGATCGTTTGGATGAATTGCATCAGCAATTGAAGACGCAAGAGAAAAGTCTAAATGCAACAAGGAGTAAGTTAGTAGATTTGCGTGAAACTTTTGCCAGAGATAAGAAAGATCTGCTTTTGCAGAAGGTGGCAAAGGAAAATTTATACAGCCTAACATTGGGGCAAGAATCTATTTATACGCAATTGGTGGAGCAGACTTTACTGGAACGTAATGCTTTGTTGGCTGATTTGCAGCAAGCGAATTCGGTTTTGGAGGATTTGAAAGGAAGAGATTTCCGACCAGAGGATTATGAATTTGTTTTTGATAAGAAAACTAAAGCTCTTTATGATTTCAAACTAAATTATGATGGATTGCCTTCGAGTCGACAATTTGTATGGCCGGTTGATCCTTTCAAGGGAATAAGCGCTTGGTTTAGGGATCCGAGTTATACTGGAGTATTTGGAGTGCAACACAATGCAGTGGATATTCCGCAGTATCAGGGAACTCCTGTGATAGCGCCGGCAAATGGTGTGGTTTACGCGGCCAAGGATAATGGTTATGGATATTCTTATATCATTTTGGCTCATAGTGACGGCTTGATGACGGTTTACGGACATATCAGTGAAATACTGGTTGAAGAGGGTGAGATCGTGACGCAGCGTTCGATTATTGCTCTGAGTGGTGGAATGCCTGGGACAAAAGGTTCCGGTTATATGACGACGGGGCCACATCTACATTTTGAGGTTCATTTGAATGGGCAGTTTGTGGATCCTTTGGATTACTTGCCTTTGAATGATTTGGAATTGGAACAGGTTCAGAATTTGCCTGATAAATATTTCCCGAGATGGGAGAGTGCGATTCTGAAACGTGAAGATGGAATTATTGAGAGGTAGTGTAGAGTGTCGGCATGATTGAGCAGGTTATTTCAATATTGGAGGGCGAGTTTCCTGACGCGACGATCGCTTTGAATTTTGAGGGTGAATTTCAATTATTGGTGGCAGTTATTTTGTCAGCGCAATGTACTGATGAGCGAGTAAACAAAGTGACGCCGGCGCTTTTTGCAAGATTTCCTCGAGTTGAGGATTTTGCTCAGTGCGATATTGAAGAATTGGAAAAATTGATTTATTCGACGGGGTTTTATCGGGCAAAGGCCAAAAATATTAGAGCGGCGGCGGTGATGATTGTGGAAGAGTTCGGTGGGGCCGTGCCGTCGGAGATGGAATCATTGTTGCGACTGCCCGGAGTGGCGCGCAAAACTGCTAATGTTGTGATGTGGACGGCTTTTGGTCGAGCTGAGGGAATTGTAGTCGACACACATGTGATTAGGATCAGTGGATTGTTGGGATTGGTGAGTGCGAAATTGAGTGCTGTGAAAAATGCTGTAAAAATTGAAAAAGAATTATGCGAAATTGTTCCTCATAATAAATGGGGAGGATTTGCGCACCTTTTGATTCTGCATGGACGCAAAACCTGTATTGCGAGAAGACCTCGCTGTGGCGAGTGCGTTTTGAATAAGATTTGTCCGAGTGCTAAACCTGTGCCGGTGGTTGCTGGTCAGTAGGAGCAGCTGGCGTTTCTTCAGGTTTAGGCGTTTCTTCAGGTTTAGGCGTTTCTGGTGCTGGAGTTTCTGCAACAGGAGTTTCAGGAGCAGGTGCTTCCATAGTTGGAGCCGCTGCTGGAGTTTCATCAACTTTTGGAGTTTCAGGAGCTGGTGCTTCTGGGCTTGGAGTTGCTTCTGGAACTTCTATTTTTGGTTCTATTGTTGGTTCTGCCTGTCCAGATTCTGGACTTGGAGTATCTGCGACTGGTGTTTCCATACTTGGAGCCTCTGCCGGAGCTTCATCGACTTTTGGAGTTTCAGGAGCAGGTGCTTCTGCGCTTGGAGTTGCTGCGACTGGTGTCGCTGTGCCTTCTACTGCAACTAATACAGTTTGTGTTGGGCTGGCTTTCCATGTGTAGATTGCGCTTGGGTTTGCGCCGAGCTCTACTTCCAATTCTGTAAGATCCGATTTTTGGCCAGTTGCTAGTTTTGTATAAACTTTTCCAAGTTCTAATAATCCTTCTGCTTCTCCGGTTACTTCTACCATTAATGAACCTAAAAACATTGATTGATCCATCAAAACCATTCCCCCTTCAGGGACTGTAAGGCCTTTGGCAACTGCACCTTTTTTGGCGCGGGCAACATCAATTACATATGAAAATGGATTGCCGAAAAGACGAGGAGAGAAAGTTTTGTAGAATTTCTTGTTCAGTTCTTTTTTCTGTTTGTCCCATTCCGCTGCGTTTAATTCCGGAGTTGGAGCTGGTGTTGGAGTTGCTGGAGTTTCTGTAGGAGTTGGTGCTGAATTTTCTGGGCTAGTTTGTTCTTCCATAATGAGGGTTCTTTAATTTTTATATTTCCCGAATTCTACTATTGATGTGTAGTTTGTGCAAATTTGAAGAAGAATTGACTTCTATTGAGGGCATGATAAATTATGTGCCGAACATTGGGGCGTCGCCAAGTGGTAAGGCACTAGTTTTTGGTACTAGCACTCGGGGGGTTCGAGTCCCTCCGCCCCAGCCAATGTTCTTTTTAGGCTAGGTAGTGGTTTAGTGTGTGCACGAGATT
Organism: Candidatus Altimarinota bacterium; assembly: GCA_016763975.1. Classification (GTDB taxonomy): domain Bacteria; phylum Patescibacteriota; class Gracilibacteria; order UBA1369; family LOWO2-01-FULL-3; genus NORP293. The sequence continues at coordinate 1,770 of JAESSS010000031.1, read as the reverse complement.
TCTATTTTGTTCTGGTTCTAGTTTTTGGGTTTCGCTTCTTTGGAGCCATTCCAAGTATCCCCTGTCGGAGACGGCGATTTCTTTGAAGTCTTTTCCTCGGTGTTTGCCAAAAGTGAATGCTCCAAGGAGTACTGGTAATTGTGTTAATTCCAAGAATTTTGATACTACTTCAACCTTTGTAGTGAGGGTGAATTCTTCCATCGCTAGAGACTCTAGCTTGGCGTATAGGCCTTCCAAGACCTGGATGTCTCCTAATGCGTCGTGCGCTGGTCCTTCGACCGTTAGACCCAAAGAGTAGCGGAGGTATTGGAGCTTGTGATTTTCGCTTTTGATTAGGTGCTGAGCCACTTTTAATGTGTCGATGAATGTAGGGACTTCGACTCCTTCGATTTTGAGTATACCTATATCAAAGGGAGCGTTGTGTGCGACGAGGATATTGTCCTTGAGTAGAGTTATTAGATCCGCCTTTTCTTTGCTTCCCTCAAAAGCTGGCTTGTCTGCTACCATTTCGTTTGTAATGTGGTGGGTGGCCATTGCGCCAAAGCTGATTGGGATTTGAGGATTAAAAAACTCATTTACCACTTCGCCGGTCTCAGTATTCTTGTAAGCTAATTGAATGATTCGCGCTGTTTCGTCGAGGCCAGTGGTTTCGAGGTCTAGGTGTATTAGATTCATGTGTTTATTTTTAAGATGTATTTCCTTTTTACACTGTAGCATTTGTCTCATGCTCTGAATTACTCTAAAATTGCGACAATGTTGGCCAATGCTACAATTTAATATTAGATCTATGAAAAAATTTTTATCGTCACTGTCTAAGTTCAGTTTGGTGCTTTTGTTTTTGGGTGTTCCTTTAATGCTTTTTATGCTTTTTCATCATGTTTATGGTGATTCTTATTTGGTTCATGAGGCATCGATACTGACTACGGTTGCTGGAGTGGCCCTTTTTATTCGGGTATCTCTTTCGGAGTTGAATAAATCATCTTATTTAAAAAGCTTGGCATGGTTTATATTGTATTGTTTTATCTTAGGCTTTTTTGTGAGATTTTCTTTAGGAAGAATTATCGCTGACTATGTTCCGTACTTTGCTATTTTCAACTTTGTTTGGTTGGTGAAGTATTTGAGAGCTAAGACAGATTTCTTATCATTGGAATTGAAAGAGGGGCATGAAAAGTTGAGCATTTTTAATAAGATAATTTCTTTGATGTTGCTAGTGACTTTGGTTTATATTTTCTTTTTTCAGGGATGGAGGTCGTTTGATTTTATTGGTGAATATTATTTGATACTGACTCCTGTTTTGATTTTAAGTTGGTGTTGGATAAATGCTGTTTATGGAAAAGATTTGAAAATAAAGTATTTCCAGGGCTTGGTTTTGGTAGTATTTAATGCGTGCAGTTTTGCCATTCAGGTAGCCGCTCTTGACTTAATGGCGGGAGTTGTTGCTTTTATGAGTTTACTGGCCATTTATCATCTTTTATTTTTTGCTTTCAAGAAATTTGGGAGGAGTTCTGTCAAAGATGCTGTTTTATAGCATTTTGGATCGATGAACGCGCTAGGGTGAAATCATTTTTGTCTGGAAGTTGTCCATTTGATGCTGCTTTTCCCATATAAATAAACTCTGTCGCAGCTTCCTCCACTTTAAGTTCACCATTTAAGTTGGTTTCGCCAGGCTACCGTGATGCAAACCTTCTCATCATTGGCCATTTTCTGCAGCCAGCCTTTTGATCCAGTGTCTGAAGGCAATGGCGTAATAATCCATGGATTCTTGGCTGT
>JAESSS010000030.1 GCA_016763975.1 Candidatus Altimarinota bacterium | reverse complement strand
TTCGCGTGCGTCCTTGTGTTAATGATGCTTCGCGTACCAATCGCCTATAGTCTGCTTAGTGGTGCTTCATCCGGCATTTTTCTGCTTTATGCATGGCCTGAGGGAGGGGAATTTAATGCAGATAGAGGCGTTGGTCCTTTGTTGGCAACCCTCTCTGACGTCCCATATAGCTTTGCACACTCCTACGAACTGGCAACGATTCCATTGTATATTGCCTTGGGAAATTTGGCGCATACGGCGGGCATAACAACGGATCTCTTTTATGCGATGAATATGCTTTTACGGCGTATCCGAGGGGGTGTCGCGATGGCGTCAATATTAGGATGTGGCAGGGTGACTGCGTTAACGAAAGGGCGTTTTTTTGCTATAATAAGCGGATATTATTATATTTGAATGAATACCAATTGGGGAAAAATAGTGGAGAAATTATTTTATGGGACTTTTGTGCTTTTATTTTTCTGGGTCGGTTTTAAGTTATTTTTAATTGATTATATTGATTTTGATGATGATGTTGAGACGGTTCAAACTTTGCCTGAATTGAGGGTGATGTTTCCGGATCATCCTTTGACTTTGGATCCTGTGTCGGTGGATCCTGGAACTCGTCAGCGTTTGGTGAATATTTATGAGGCTTTGGTTAAACCTGATGCTGATTTAAAAATGAGGCCAGCTTTGGCTACGAATTGGGGATTGATTGATGATAGAACTTGGGAATTTTCTTTAAGAAAAAATGTAAAATTTCATAATACTAGTGTTTTTGATGTGATGGATGTGGTGGCGAGTATTACTAGAATGCAGGAGCATGAGGATTCTGAATTAAAGGAACTTTTGACTTCGATTGAGGAATTGGAAGTGATTGATGATTATACTTTGAGGATTAAAACGTTTGAGCCTGATCCTTTGCTTTTGCAAAGACTTTCGATGGTGCTTATTTTGCCTTCGGAATTGGCTTATTTGGATGAAATTAATGATGATGTTGGTACGGGATCTTATCGTGTTGTGCAGTGGAATGAGGAGGATAGTATGATATTTGAACGTTTTGATGATTATTGGGGGCAGTTGTCGAAGTTTGAAAGGGTTAGTGCTTTGGGTAGGGTGAATCCTGTGGAAAGGGTGAATGTTTTTGCGGCTGGTGAGGCTGATATTTTGGTGGCGGTTCCGCATGAAGTTGTTGGGGCTTTGCAGGAAAAGGGTTTTGTGATGAATGCGAATCCTAGTTTGGAATTACAATTTTTGCTTTTTAATTTTGATTATAGTTTAGGAAAGAATAAGTCTTTTAGAAAAGCTGTTTCTTTGGCTGTTGATCAGAGCTTTTTGGCTGATGGTGAATTTGTTCATACTGTTAAACAGTTTGTTAGTGCTGGGGTATTTGGATTTAATCCTAGGATTGCTGAACATGAATTTGATTTGGAGAAAGCGGGAGATTTTGTTGATGCGGCTAGGTTGAATGGACGGACTGTCAAAATCCATTTGTTTAAGAATTTGAAAGTTTTGGGTGAGGAGCTTCGTGAAAAATTGAGTGAGATTGGTTTGAAGCCAATTATTTCTTATTTGGAATTGGAAGATTATTTGCATAGTTTGGAAAAAGGGAAATCAGATATTTTCTTTGTTGGTTTTAGGGGGGATTTGGGCGATAGTGCAGACTTTTTTGATCAGGCTGTGAAGAGCGGTGCTGCTCAGAATTTTGCTAATTTTGAAAAGGATTACGTGGATGAACTTATTGCGGAGGCTTCTATGGAGTTGGATAGTGTTTCGAGACGGAATGCTTTGCAAAAGGTGATGAAAGCGATTGTGGAAGACGAGTTGATTGGAGTTCCACTTTTTGAATATGATCTTATTTATGCTTTCAGGGATTTGTTTGATGCTTTTGTTCGTGTTGATAATGTTATTTATTTTGATGAAATTAAATTAAAACAATGAAATTGAATATTCGCTCAAAATTGATGATTGCCATTTCAGCCTTGATGGTTGTGGTGTTTTCAGTTGCGGCCTTTTCATTTATTAATGAGAAAAAGATAGAGATGGCCGAGGATATTTATCATAATTCTTTGGCTTTTGTGAAATTGACAGCGCCTAATGTGGCCTTTAATTATGATCTTTATTTGGCAGAAAATAGTTTTGTTTATTTTAATAGAGAAATTGCAGGTGTTTTTGAACAGAATAATGATTTGCAGGGTATTGCAGTTGTTTCTTATGCGGGGGAGTTTTTGTATGATTCTTCTGTAGATATTGATGGCAAATATGAGGGCGCGCCGAGGTTGCTTGAAGGGGCTTTGTTGGAGCAAGTTAGGAGGGAGGATGTTTCGATGAAAATGTCTGGAGGGGCAGTTTTGTCTGAAAGTGTTGAGCCGGATTCCGGTGAGAGGATTGAATATTTTGTGGTTCCCGCTACTGAGAAATATTCTGTTATTTATGAAATTTCTTATGATAATGTAGATCAACGTATTGCGGAAATGGTTGAGAGAATTATTTATTTGGCACTGTTTGCGGTGTTGTTGGGAATATGGCTTTCTTTTGTAATGTCGGGCAAACTTACTCGTCCTATTTCGATGTTAGTGACGGCTGCGGCCAAAGTTTCTCAGGGAGATTTTTCTTCTCGTGTTGTGCTAGAAAGTAGTGATGAAATTGCTTATTTGGGTGCGGCCTTTAATAAAATGTCAGAAGATTTGGGTTCTGCGGTGGAGGCGAAGATTTTTAAAGAAAAAGTCTCTCGTGAGTTGGAACTTGCCGGGGAAATCCAGAGAGAACTTATTCCGCAGACACTTCCTAAAGTTAATGGTTTGGAGTTGGCATCTGTAATTATTCCTGCTGAAGAAGTTGGTGGGGACATGTATGATTTCTTGAAATCGGGAGAGGATAGATTGATTTTTTATCTGGGTGATGTGACTGGGCATGGTGTGCCGGCGGGTATTGTTTCGTCGATTGCTTCTTCGCTTTTCTTTGCTTTTAGTGATGAACAAGATTTAAAAGTATTGATGAACAAGGTTAACCAAGTCTTACAGGTAAAAACGATGTCGAATATGTTTATGACACTTTGTTTGATGAGTTGGTGTTCTGAGGAAAGAAAGTTTTCTTATGTTTCTGCCGGACATGAACAGATCGTTCATTACAAAGCGAAGGATGCTAAAGCTGGATTGTTGCCGGCCGGTGGCATGGCTTTGGGTATGGTTTTGGATATTTCTACTTTATTGAAGATTGAAGACGTGCAGGTGGAAAGTGGTGATGTTTTGGTAATTTATAGTGATGGTGTGCCGGAATCATGGAAAAATGAGAAAGAAGTTTATGGCATGGAACGTTTGATCGCTAAGGTTGGCGAATTAGGTGGCCTTGGAATCAGCGCAGAAGAGGTGAAAACTCTTCTGTTAAAAGACGTACAAGACTTTGCTGCTGGTTATAAACAGCAGGATGATATTACGATGGTTGTGGTCAAGATAGTCTAGGCTGTGACCGTTTTGCGTGATAGTTCTTCTAGTCCTGGAACCGGGAATCCCATGCAGAGTTCTTCAACCTCTTTTTTGACTGCGGCCAATAGGGCTTCGTCTTCAAGATTAGAGACTACACGGTCTAACCATTCGGCGATGATTTCCATTTCTGCTTCCTTCATGCCACGAGTTGTGACTGCAGGAGTTCCGAGACGGATTCCGGATGGATCCATTGGTTTGCGTTGGTCGTAGGGAACAGTGTTTTTGTTTAGTGTGATTCCAACTTCGTCCAGTTTTTCTTGTGCCATCTTTCCTGTAATGCCTTTGTTTGTGAGGTCTACGAGTATTAGGTGAGTGTCAGTTCCACCTGATACTAGGTCAAAACCACGATCACTTAGGTGCTTGGCTAAATGTTTAGCATTTTTTACAGTTTGTTGAGAGTAGTCTTTAAAGTCTGGTTTTAGGGCTTCTGCAAAGGCAATTGCTTTACCAGCGTTTACGTGATCGTGAGGTCCTCCTTGTAGTCCAGGAAAGATTGCTCGGTTGATCGCTTTGGCGTATTTTTCTTTGCACATAATCATCGCTCCACGGGGTCCTCTTAGTGTTTTGTGAGTTGTGGTCATTACTACGTCAAAGTAAGGCACAGGGGATTCCAAAACGCCTCCTGCTATCAATCCTGCAGTGTGAGAGATGTCTGCAAATGTTAATGCGCCAACTTCGTCAGCAATTTCTTTGAATTTTTTCCATTCAATATCTCTAGGATATGCACTGTAGCCAGCAACAATCATTTTTGGTTTGTGCTCGTGAGCAAGTTTTCTCACTTCTTCCATGTCGATTCTGCCAGTTTCCTTGTCGACTAGATAAGGAATGAAGTTGTAGGCTTTTCCTGAAAATGAAATTGGTAGTCCGTGAGTGATATGTCCTCCGTGGTCTAGTTTTAGCCCGAGAACAGTGTCTCCAAATTCCAACATCGCAAAGTAAATTGCTGTGTTAGCTGGGGATCCTGAGTATGGTTGTACGTTTACGTGTTCTGCACCGAAGAGTTCTTTGGCTCTTTCGATAGCGAGATTTTCGATCAGGTCGATGTTTTCTTGTCCGCCATAATATCGTTTGCCGGGATAACCTTCTGAGTATTTGTTTGTGAGAACTGAACCCATTGCTTCCATTACTGCAGCTGAAGTGTAGTTTTCGGAAGGGATTAATTCGATGCCTTCCGCTTGTCTGTGTCTTTCACGTTGAATAAAATCAAAGATTTGTGGATCTTGACCTTGGATTGCGCTCATATTTGTATGAGTTAAGAAATCCAAAGGGACTACTTCATCTATAGACATTTTTGGTGGATGTTTCAAGACTATTTTGTCATAAATGTAACTTTCCTTTTTGCTGGAAACTTGTAGAATTTAGCTAGTAAATAACTATTTCTTATGAAAAATCTTAAAATAATTCCTGTTGCAATTTTGCTCTCTTTTATTGCTGGTATATTTGGCGGTATGTTGGGGGCGCAATTTGTGGGGGGCGCGGTGGTGGATGGGGTGGTGATTGAGGAGAGGGTTTTTGTGGAGGAGTCGGATAGTATTTCTTCCATTGAAAAGGTAGCGCCGGCAGTGGTTTCTATTGCTGTTTTTAAGGATGTGAGAGTTGGGGCTAGGACTTTTGCTTTTGAAGATCTTTTTGTGGAAGATGATGGGGATGTTCAATCTGTGAGACGTGAGGTTTCTGGAGGAAGTGGTTTTATTGTTAGTGAAAAGGGTATGATTTTGACAAATAAACATGTGGTTCAGGATGAAGATGCGGAGTATTCAGTTACTTTGGATGATGGAAGTGAATATGAAGTGAAGGTTGTCAGTCGTGATCCTTTTGAAGATATTGCGATTTTGCAGGTGGTGGAGGATGTAAAATTACCTTTTGTGAAATTGGGTAATTCTGGGGTTTTAAAAGTTGGGCAGAAGGTTTTGGCTATTGGTAATGCTTTGGCGCAGTATGAAAATACTGTTACCTTTGGAATTATTTCTGCTAAGGGTAGGGATATTGCGGCTTTTAATGAAGGTGGTTTTGCTGTGGAAAATCTTTCCGGTTTGCTTCAGACAGATGCGGCGATTAATTTTGGGAATAGTGGTGGGCCTTTGATAAATTTAAAGGGTGAGGTTGTGGGAATGAATGTTGCTGTGGCGGAATTTGCCAATGCTATTGGATTTGCGATTCCTGTTGATGATTTGAAACCGATTTTAGAGAGTGTTGAGAAATATGGAGAAATTGTTCGTCCTGTTTTGGGAGTGCGTTTTGTGATGTTGACCAAGGCTCAAGCAGAAGAATATGGAGTAGAGATTGATCATGGTGCTATTTTGTTGGGTCAGGAAGATGGTGAAGCTCCGGCAATTATTTCTGGAGGAGCAGCGGATGGTGCAGGTTTAAAGGCCTTCGATGTGATTTTGGAAGTAGGTGGAGTGGATATTGATGAAGATAACCCTTTGCATCGAGTTGTGCGTAAATATGCGCCTGGAGATATCGTAAAAATGAGAGTTTGGAGGGAAGGGAAGGAGCTGAATTTTGAAGTAGAACTAAAGAGTACAAAAGACTTGGAGCTTTAGGGGGATTTTGGTAGAATTCGCGAGCTTTTTCCGGCATCATATCTATTGAAGGCCATACCGATAGCATTCCTATTAGAACGCGAAGGTTTTCTTCGAACTGGGCGCTATCGTCGGCGCGTGCGGTTTCGCTGGCAGATGGGTTATTTGAAGGGGGGTTATTGCGTCAGGATCGCTTTTCAGTGAAGGGATTGGCAGAAACAGATCCGCTGGTGTTAAATGATACTGGCGTAA
>JAESSS010000001.1 GCA_016763975.1 Candidatus Altimarinota bacterium | reverse complement strand
TTTTCTACCTTCACTCAAGGTTGCTCGAACGTGCAGCAAAACTAAACGAAGCTAACGGAAGCGGAAGTATTACTGCCCTACCAATCATCGAAACTCAAGCTAACGACGTAGCTGCATACATCCCTACAAACGTAATTTCGATTACTGACGGGCAAATCTTCTTGGAATCAGACCTTTTCAACAAAGGTATTCGTCCAGCGATCAATGTCGGTATTTCAGTATCTCGTGTAGGTGGTTCAGCTCAAACACATTTGATCAAAAAAGTGTCAGGAACAGTAAAACTCGACCTCGCACAATACTACGAACTCGAAGCTTTCTCCCAATTCGCATCTGAACTTGATGAATCGACCGAAGCAAAACTAGTACGCGGACGTCGTGTAGTAGAAGCGCTTAAACAAGATCAAAACAAGCCAAGAGCAATCTGGCAAGAAGCAATCATCCTCTTTGGTTCAACAAAAGGATACTTCGATGCAATTGCTGAAACTGAAATGAAAAACACTATCCAATCAATCTTCGCTCTAATGGAAGGAAGTCACCAAGATCTTATTAAAGACATGATGACTAACAAAAAATTCAGCGACGAAGTAAAAGATGGAATGACCAAAGTATTAGATAACTACTTCACCAAATAATGTCAGGATCACTACTAGAAGTTAAGAAAAAGATTAGCGGTGTCAAAAACACACGCAAAATCACAAAAGCGATGCAACTTGTTGCAGCGAGCAAAATGCAACGTTTCCAAAAACGTGCAATACACTCACGCGCTTATACTTGGGATTTATTAAAAATCCTAAAAAGTAACTTAAAAGAAGAAGATTCTAGCTCAATTTTCACAGAAGAACGGAAAAGTGGCAAAACGCTATTCGTACTTTACACCTCAGACAAAGGACTTTGTGGATCATTGAACACAAAACTAATTAACTGCCTTTTCCGTTCAAACAAATGGAATGACCTAGCTGAAAATGAACGAATGTTAATTACAATTGGCAAAAAAAGTGATGCCTACACCACAAACAATAAAATTGCTGTGGAGAAAAAATTCATCGAAATCCCAGAAAAACTAAACAACCTCGACGCAATCAAAGTGATCGATAGTATTCTAGAAATATGGAAAAAAGGTGAAGCCAAAGAAGTAGTTCTCATCTCACCACACTACAAAAACTCATTCACCACTTATCCGGTGATCAAAAGTTTCCTACCTTTCACAAACAAAACTATCAAAGACACTCTAGGTGTAGACGCAGACCTCGAACCAAAAGAAGAGGAAAACGAAAACAAATTCATGTATTTCTCTCCATCAGAAGAACAAGTACTCGAAAGACTCTACGAACAAGTGATCCAAGCAATGTTTATTCAATCATTCTTAGAACTAAAAGCCTCAGAATATTCCAGTCGTATGATCGCCATGCAAAACGCTACAGATGCAGCAGATCGCATGATCAACGACCTTAAACGCGTATATAACAAGGCTCGTCAACAATCCATCACCCAACAAATCGCCGAACTTATCGGTGCATCTATGGCTATGGAAGAGAGCACCTAATATAAAAGTTAATTAACTTAATACTATGTCCGAAAAGAAAACAAACCCAGAAGGAAAAATCACCCGCATCATTGGTGTGGTTGCAGATGATTATTTCCCAAATCACATTCCAAAACAATATTCTGCACTTAAAGTACAAGGACCAAACGGCGAAGTAACTCTCGAAGTTCAAGCCCACCTTGGAAACAATGTCGTACGCGCAATCGCTATGTCCACAACTGATGGACTTTATATCGACCAAAAAGTGACAGACAGTGGAAAATCAATCCAAGTTCCAGTTGGAGACGAAGTTCTCGGACGTGTGTTCAACGTAACTGGTGACGTAATCGATGATGGAAAGGAAATCCCAGCATCAGTAGAAAGAAGATCAATTCACGCTCCAGCGCCAAAACTTATCGACCAAAATCCATCAGTAGAAATTCTTGAAACAGGTATCAAAGTGATCGACCTCCTCTGCCCATTCATCAAAGGTGGCAAAACTGCACTTTTCGGTGGAGCCGGTGTAGGCAAAACAGTAATCATGCAGGAGTTGATCCACAATATCGCTATGGGACACGGTGGATATTCAGTATTTGCCGGTGTAGGAGAAAGAACACGTGAAGGAAACGATCTTATCGGAGAAATGAAAGATTCTGGAGTAATCGACAAACTTGCCATGGTCTTCGGACAAATGAACGAACCACCCGGCGCTCGTATGAGAGTTGCTTTGACAGGTATTACTATCGCTGAAAAATTCCGTGACGACGGCAAAGACATCCTGATGTTTATCGACAATATCTTCCGTTTTACTCAAGCCGGTTCAGAAGTTTCAGCCCTACTAGGACGTATGCCATCAGCTGTAGGTTACCAACCTACTCTGGCTACTGACATGGCTGCACTTCAAGAACGAATTACATCAACACACAAAGGTTCTATCACTTCAGTACAAGCGGTATACGTACCTGCGGATGATCTGACAGATCCTGCTCCAGCGACAACTTTTGGTCACTTGGACGCTACTGTGACATTGTCACGTAAACTAGCTTCTCAAGCATTGTTCCCAGCCGTTGATCCATTGGATTCAACATCTACAGCGCTTAAACCTGAAATCGTCGGAGAAGAACATTATGGAATCGCTACAGAAGTTCGCCAAATTCTACAAAGATACAAAGAACTTCAAGATGTAATCGCCATCCTCGGTATGGACGAACTTTCTGAAGAAGACAAAACCGTTGTAAAACGTGCACGTCGTATCCAAAAATTCCTTTCACAAAATTTCCACGTAGCAGAACAATTTACTGGAATGACTGGTGTTTATGTAAAAGTTAGCGATACAGTACGTTCATTCAAAGAAATTCTAGAAGGAAAACACGATCACATCGACGAACAAGCTTTCTACATGGCAGCTTCTATCGAAGACGTTATCGAAAAATCTAAAAAAGAAGCTACTAAAGCCTAAATTAAATGCAAGAAACATTTGGACTATCAATCCGCACACCAAACCAAGATATATTTTCTGGTGAGGTCCAAGGACTAAAAATTTCTACTGAAGGAAGTGATATGGAAATATTTGCAAACCACGCCTCTGTAACTGCATCCATCCTCTTTACTCCAGTAATTATAACTACTGACAAAGAAGAAGAATTCATTGCCCGCAACGGACTTTTCCTCTTTGACAACGACTCCAACAAAGCGACAATTCTCGCCCTAAACTGCGAAAAGAAATCCGAAATCAGCCATCAAACAGTAAAAGAATATCTCGAATTCATCGAAACTCAACTCGCTGAAGGCAAAGACCTTAGCGATTTCCAAGTCCTCTATCTCAAAGGAGAAAAACTTGCAGTCGAACAACAAATGGAAGGAATGGAGGAAAAGTAGGCTAGCCCAGTGCAAAGCCATTTTCCTTCAACCACTTTTCACTTTCTTTGTATTTGGGCATCGCTTCTTCAACCAAATCCCAAAAGCGTTTTGAATGATTAAACTCCTTCAAATGCGCTAATTCATGTACGCAAACATAACGAAACACCTCCCTCGGCGCAAACAACAAACGATAAGCAATATTGATATTTCGCTTAGAAGAACAAGAACCAAAACGTGAGCAAGTACGCTTCCACTTCACATCATTGTATTTTTGCTGAAAATGAAGCTGATTCAATTCACTCAAAACCTCTTCCAAATACTCTTGCTGATCCTGCATGATTTTTTTCTCAACCAAATCTTTCAATTTTTTGTCATCGGGCACTACTAAAAACACCTTCATCACTCCCCCATCCCTCAAATCAACCCTATTCCTCTTATTCCCAAGCATCACACTCAATTCATAATTTTTGTTATGCGTCACAATCCGTCCCCCATCACGATATTCAGGCAGCACAAAATCCGCTGAAATTTCCGACAATTTCTTCTCAGCCCATTTCATAAACTTCTCCATCATTTTGTCCCTCTCCCTGCCCCGAACATGCCGACTAAACCTAATCACCACTTTGCCTGCACGAAGCCGCACAGATGACGTACGTGACTTAGACTCGTGAATTTCAACCGGATATTTCATGAACGCAGTCTATCTTAAAAAATATGACAAAAGAAAACATTTTATGTAGCATAGAAAAAAATCACCCCCAAACTTATGAATACAAATCAAGACCACAACTATCTAGACGCCGTTGTAAAAAACACCCCCTTCGGCATCGCCATCCTTACACTGCCTAATTTCGAATGCTACAAAATAAACACAATATTGGCCGACATAAACGGTGTCAAAGTCGAAGATCACATTGGAAAAACAGTTAAAGAAGTACTCCCAGCTGCTGCTGAATTAATTGTGCCAAGATTACAAGCCGTAGCTGATTCCGGAAAAACCTCAGTCACCGGCCAGTTCACGGCAAAACTACGAGAAGGTGAAAAAGTACACACTTTTGAAGATACATTTTTTCCAATCAAAAATGACGAAGGCCAAGTAATCGCCGTGGGCGGAATTATCGAAGAAATAACTGATTTAGAAGACTCCAAAGAAGCCCTTCACTCAAAAATCGAAGAACTAGAACAAGTAAACAAACTGATGGTAGGAAGAGAAAACAAAATGAGCCAGCTCAAAGAAAAAGTTAAAGAGCTGGAAAAACAGCTAGATGAATCAAAATAATAATTTCTGGTGCCCAGGAGAGGACT
>JAESSS010000029.1 GCA_016763975.1 Candidatus Altimarinota bacterium | reverse complement strand
GAATTTGTACAATTAGGCAGAGAAAGACGAAAACTGACAAATGCGATGTTGGCGATTTTGCCGGAGATATTTAGGTCGGGAATTTGGAGGAAATATGCTGATTCGATTGTTGAATATGCTGGTAAGTTCGGGGGATTGGCGCCTAGTGCAGTAAGGAAAAGACTCGGTTTAGACTTGAGTACTAAGCCATTGTTGGCTGAGGCGATCAAAGAAATTGGTGTGCACAAAGCAGCGATTATCAATTCAGTTACTACTGTGGAAAATCAGGAAGAAATGGTGAGGGTGGCAAAATCTTTGAACAAAGAATCGTTGATTACTTTTGTGAAAGATATAAAAGGTGAATCGCGAGTTGATTTGAGTGTGGATATGGATCAAGAGACTGAATTTATGTTTAGAAAACTACAAGAAAAATTTCAGGGCCATTCCAACAAATTAGCTTTGAAAAACATGATGGCTGAGTTATTTACAAAACATTTTCCACAACAAAAGCCTAGAAAAGTTCAGAAAAGTACGGTGACGCGATATATTCCAGCGGCAAAAAAGAGAGAACTCGGTGACAAGTGCGCTAAATGTGATCGTCCAGCCAAAGAATATCACCATGCTGTGCCGTGGAAAGACTCACATTCGCATGATTCACTGGTACCTTTGTGCAGAGAGCATCACCAAATAGAGCATATCGATGATGAACTGTATCAAAAACATCGATTAATGTGATAAGTTAGCTTCTTTTTACAAATTACCATGGAATTTCCGGATACATTGAGGGAGGTGAGAGATATGCGTGAGGAGTATTATCGTTCAGCAGAATTTGCTGAGGTGGTGGAGAATATTCGTGGGATTTTGCAGGGAGTGAGAGGGAGGATAATTGATTTCGATTTGGAAGGGGTTTTGGTGAGTAGGAATATGAGAGATTTGTTGCCTAGTAATTATGCTACAAGGAGGTTCGATGCTGTTAAGGCTTCGGAGTATTCTTGTTTGAGAACGCCGTTTGCGAATGAGATTATGGCGGTGCTGGCGGATAAAAATCAGGTTGGGGTTTGGACCGGTATTTTTAGGATTTTGGCTGAAGAATATTTGATTGAGGGGGGATATGGACAGGAAAAGGGCTTGATTGCCGCGGTAGGAGTGGAGGTTCCGGGAAAGGTTTTTTCTAGAGATGATTATCTGGGAGTGCTGATAAGAGAGGGGTACCTAGAGGTTATTCATTACACCCAGGTTTCAATAGATCATCAGCGATCAGTTCGCCATACAGAAGGATTTAAGGGCAGCGATCAGTATCATCGGAACAGACTGACGCTTGGATATATTAAGGTTCCGTCGCTTAGGGGTGTGGATTTGTTGATAGATGACTATGCTGATCGACATCGAAAAGGCTGTGTGGCGAACGGTCTAGCTGGAGATGCGGAGAAAATTATGCAGTTTGGACCTTATGTTTTGAAGACAAAGGAGGATTTTATGAACTATCGCGATCCAAGTATGATCGTCGATTTGGCTGAGAGGATTGCGGAGTTTTTTAGCCGCTGATGAAGTCAGTGCCGAGGAGAGCGTTGATGTGGTCGATCACTCCGTGGCCTTGTTTGTATGAGGCGGGAACGACGTCTACTTTTTTGAGTTTTTTGCCGTCGATATCGAATTCCAAAACTAATTTGCCGCCCATTCGTTGACCTCTGGAGTTTAGAATTGTGTGGGGAGTGGCTTTTTTGAGCTGAGCCCAAAGGTAGTGTTTGCCGTTTCGGAGTTTGATGCCGGTTGTGTCGATGTGTTTTGGGAATGTTCTGGATTGGAACCATAGAATTAGAGGTACAACTCCGAAAGAAAATATTCCTCCGAGGATTGCTGTTGTTTTGAAGAATTTGCTGAGTTTTACTTGCATGTGTTTAGGTTATGAATGTTCTTTGTAGAGTACGGAAATTACTGGAATTAGTTTCTGTAATTTTTGCATTACGATCTCGACCTGGGCGCGGGGTGGTTGAATGAGCATGTGAATGTCGGAGAATTTTTCCTCACCATCAATCGGAGCAACATCAAGAGACTGGATATTAATCTGATATTTTCGTAGCAGAGTGGTGATGCGGGCGAGGACACCAGCTTCGTTCTGCACTCTAAGTGTGACCTTGTAGTAAATCATCTTCGTTGTATTTATTTGTATCATCTTTTAATAAGTCTGCGTCGCAGAGGGCTTGGTCGCCAAGTGCGGTAGCGGGTGGAACCATTGGGTAAACGTGTTCGTCTGGGTCGACTTCGAATACGATGAGGAAAGGACCGTCGGTGTTGCGAGCTTCGTCGATTGCGGCTTGAGCTTCTTCGTAGGTTTTGGCGCGGGCGCCGGGAATACCATAAGATTTGGCGAGCATTACGAAGTCGGGGTTGGAGAATTCGGAGTGGGAATGGTTGCCTTTAAAGAGGAGAGTTTGCCATTGGCGAACCATGCCGAGGGCGTTGTCTTCCATGATGGCGATCTTTACTGGGATCTTGTATTCGGCGAGAGTTCCGAGTTCTTGGATGTTCATTTTGAATCCGCCGTCACCGGTAATAGTCCAAACTTCGCGGTCGGGTGAGCCGAGAGAGGCGCCCATTGCTGCGGACATTCCGTAACCCATTGTGCCGAGTCCGCCTGATGAGAGGTGGGAGTTGGCGTGGGCGAAACGGTAAAAACGGCCGGTCCACATTTGGTGGCGGCCCACGTCAGAAGCAACTATTGCTTGGCCGTCGGTGGTGTCGGAAAGCATTTTGAGTAGTCGGGCTTGGGAAAGTTTTGGGGTGTCGTTTTCCGGGTTGATTGTAAAGTCGAGGAAGCCGTATTTTTCTTTTAATTCTGACATTTGGGAATTCCATTCTGGGAATTTGTGTTCTGTGAGAATTTTGTTGGCGCGGCCGAGAACTTCTTTGGCGTCGCCGAGGAGGGGAAGTTCGGTGGGCACGATTTTATTGATTTCCGAGGCGTCGATTTCGATGTGTACGAAAGTTGTGTCTTGGATGAAGGATTCTAATTTGCCGGTGATGCGGTCATCCCAACGACAACCAATGCCGATGAGGAGGTTGGCGTCTTGCGCCATATAGTTGGCCACTGCGTCGCCGTGCATGCCGATCATTCCAGCCCAAAGTTCGTGGCCTTGGGGAAAGGATCCGAGGCCGAGGAGGGTGGAAATTACGGGGATGTTGTGTTTTTCGGCGAAGAGTTGCAGTTCTTTTTGGGCTTTGGAAATTTCTATTCCGTGGCCAGCAAAAATCACCGGTTTGCAGTCGGGTTTTTCAAGGAGTTTGTTTAGTTTTTCAATTTCAGAGTCGCTGCAAACTTCTGGTAGGGGGCTGTAGCCCGGTAGGTCCATGGTGTCGTCGAGTTTGCCGGAAATTTCGTGGAACCAGACGTCTTTGACGATGTCGATGTGTACGGGACCGGGACGGCCGCTGTTGGCGAGGTAAAATGCTTCTCGGACAATGCGTGGAATGTCTTCGGCTTTTGTGATGAGGTAGCTGTGTTTTACCACGGGCATAGACATGCCGATTACGTCGGTTTCTTGGAAGGCGTCGGTGCCGATGAAGTCTTCGCCGACCTGACCAGTGATGTAAACCACTGGAATTGAGTCCATGTAGGAATTGGTGATTGCGGTCATTAAATTGGTGGCGCCGGGACCGGAAGTGCCGAGGGCTACTCCTGTTTTGCCGGTGGCGCGGGCGTAACCGTCGGCGGCGAAGCCGCCTCCTTGTTCGTTACGAGGAAGGATGTGACGGATGTGGTGGCCGTACTTGTTTATTTTGTCGTATAAGGGCAGGACTACTCCGCCGGGGATACCGAACATCAGTTCGACGCCAGCGTCAGCGAGAGCTTCGCAGAATAGGTCTGAGCCGAGTTTTGATGGGGAGTTGGTCATTAATATTTGTTACACCATTTCATGTAGTCTGGATGTTGGCCGGTGGATGCTTTTTCAAAAAGTTCTTTGATCTTTTTCGTGAATTTGCCCATTTTGCCAGTGCCGATTTTTCGTTGATCAACTGATCCGACAAAGGCAACTTTGGCTGCTGTTCCACAGAGCAAAATTTCGTCGAAAGTGTAGAGCATCGATCGGTCGATGGATTCTTCGCGCACAGTTATATTCATTTCTTCTTTGAAAAGTTCGATTAATGAACGACGAGTGATTCCGTTTAGGATGTTGCTGGCGAGAGGCGGTGTGTAGATTACGCCGTCTTTGATTCCGAAAATATTAGCTCCGGAAGCTTCACAAACTTTACCATCACGATTGAGGAATATTGGCTCATCGTAGCCATTTGCGATTGCTTCGGTTTTTGCTAAAGCAG
>JAESSS010000028.1 GCA_016763975.1 Candidatus Altimarinota bacterium | reverse complement strand
TTTTCGACTTGGCCAACATCACAATTAGTGCCGCAACGGTGTTTGCATGGCTGTGTGAGTTGAAAACCACTGACGAATATGACATGTGGTACACGATTCTATCAACTTACCTTCCACTTCCGCGTGACATAGACATGACTAAAATAGAGACGATATTGGCGATGTCAGTCACATCCAAACCGCTCATTGCACACATTATACATCTTGCAAGCATTGATTGGTCCACGTCTGAGCTGTTGTCGCTATGCTTGCAGAAGAATTATATCGATCAAATGCGCAAACTACCACTGGCCGCTAGCCATATTCGACTAGACCGCATTGACGTGTTTGTGTGTCTTTTACTCCATGATGCGCTGGGTCAGCCTGACCTCATTATAGCCAATGACAGATATGCACAACGAACAAGAGAGCAACGCATCGTTTTACATTGTTTTTGTGGCGATTCGGATGTGCATGATAACGCAGCACTCACGGTCGTTTTGCACCGATGTATCGGCGTTTTCACTGGATTCAACAAGCTCATGCTCACTATATATGACATGTTCCCAGATGATTTAGCTACATTTATCGATGCTGTATCACCAGCGTACAGACGTACTTCTCTTGGTTCAAACATGGTCGCCCAAATGGTGCAAGACCCTACGTTCGCTCAAGCAGTGGCGGATAGAGGCGATTACATCAATATATGGCATCAGCAATCTGACTGGGCTGCTGTTTCACCGGCGTACTACGCTCGAGCTTATCTATGCGCATTGCGGTATAATTTGCACAATAAGCCATTTCGCAAGTGTTGGTTATCGCACAGGCGATGTGTAATAAATGATAACATGGGATCGCCAGAAGACTTCCGCAGGATCGTTGGCATGCCTCTCATCCACTTTGCGGTCAGATACGTTCCATTGAAATACCACACATCAGCAGTCGAGATGAATTACAGTGAGCGCGATGACAACGAGTATAATGCTTTCGTAGTACTGATGCAGGGCAATTACCTAAGTAACGCTCGCAATTTACAAGCTCATGGCGTTGATATCCAAGATGTAGACTGCAAAGGCAATGACGCGTGTCAAGTCTACTTCGACATTCATAGTCCAACGTCTGCAGCAGTCTGCGTTGAAATGGTTGAGTCATTCAAGGAACTCGGACTAGACATATGGGCTCCAACAGCTGATGGTCGTACGCCAAAGCAAATTATAGATGGTCTACTTGCCCTAACAGATGATCAACTCTCAACTGAGCGCTTATTTGAGCGAGCTGACCGCACGTAACTACTCACGCTCTTTTTTGCAACGACACTTTCAAGAGTCAGTGATTGAACAAGATATAGTGGACTACCTACAGTCGATGTTTAATCTCACATTACGTGTCAAACGTTTGTCAAGTGCAGCTGTGTTACCTGTCAAAAGCTCAGCAAATGCCGCTGGGTACGATTTATCGAGTTCGGAAGATTGCGTCGTCCCGGCTCTCGGCAAATGTATTGTGCCCACTGGGCTCGCAATTGAAGTGCCTGAAGGAACATATGGACGCATTGCACCACGATCAGGCCTTGCATGGAAAAAGCACATTAACGTTGCAGCTGGTGTAATTGACGCAGACTACAGAGGACCGGTGGGCATTGTATTATTTAACCACAGTGTGCAGGCGTTCGTGATTACGCGCGGTGATCGTGTGGCGCAGCTTATACTAGAGCGCATTGCTGACGCAGAGGTTGTAGAAGTGGACTCACTCGAAGACACAGAGCGCGGAGATGGTGGTTACGGCTCTACCGGAGCAAGATAATTCACTGTTCTTTTTTGCAAGCTGCGGATATGTGAGTAGGCTGAACTGACTCTTAGCAGGCTGTATTTACGCTAAAACATGTGCACAAGAGCTCATACGCTGACTTGACAAGGCATTTATCGCAGCTGCAGTGTAAAAAAGTGAATAAAACTGACACAATAACTCAGCGCAAATGTCACAAATGTCTTGTCCAACTATCACTCAGTTCTGCGTCGCGCCTAACCTTTGTGGTGTTGACCGCTTGCTGCCCTTAATCACTCGCGATACAGACATCCTTGACATGTTCGCAAGCTTATTGCTGGCTGATGACTGCAGTTTGCACATATTTGAGCGTTTCGTCTTCAAAATGCCGGTAACTTGGTCAGCAGTGACCGCAGCGCTAAGTCACCTTCAATATTGTGATGCTAAACTCACAGCGCAAAAAACAGACCTAGCACTGAAGTTGATGATCGAACGTCTCCATAAAGACAGTAATATCACGTTGCTTGAGCTACTTCAGCGTAATCTGCGAACGATCGACCACATGAGCGCTGCAGCCCATTATTTGCTCTATACATCAGTCATGTCCAATTTCATAAAGTTGCCGACGTATCTTCATGCGAACCTGCTGGCGCACGCAAACTCCGCTCTGCCAGTAAATAAAACACTGACAGCTGCAATGCATAATAATACTCTGATTCCGACAGAGACACTTGTGATGTTACAGCAGGTTGTTCATCAGGAAATAATCATGCTCACCATGGCACACGAAGGGCGAATCTCGATAATGGTCGACCTGAAAGTAGACGACAGCAACATACTCGGCGGTTGCATTGCTCGAGCATACATCGTCGCACGTGACCGTGACGTAGCTGTACCCAACTTTATTCACCTTGCAACGCGTTGTTACACCGAAGAGCAGGTCAGAAACGGGACCTTTCGCCAAATCGTCGGCATGCCATATATTCATTTCGTGTGCAAGTATGACTGCGGCGACTTGGCAAAAGACCTCCCAATTGCTGTTTACGAGGAATTAGACGATGATGGTTGCAACGCGTTCATTGTGCTGTTTGAGAGCGCTGAGCCCGAATATTCAGCTATGACACAGTTCGAGATAATGACTACTCTTCACGCGTATGGCGTATGTATGCACGATATAGATAGGAAGAAGACAACGGCAGTGAAGCAGTATATGGCGGATCATGCTGGTCACTTAGGCGCATCGGCAATGACATTCTTCCCATACTTTGCTCACTGTGGACTTAATTTCGTGTATATTAATCCTGATGGCTGCAACTGGACTGCGCGCGACTTTGATAGCTTCGATCCGGTTGTAACTAGCTTAGCATCGACGTTAATGCGACCCAATACGTTGCCGTGGGGTGTTTAACCGTCTTTTTTTACCTCTGTCAGCAAATGAAAAGTGAATGCTGCACATATAGTATAAATGAACTCTAACGTGCCTCAAGGTCTTACGCTCATCGAAAATGCCATTGACTGCGAGACAGAGGAGAAGTTACTTACACTGATTGACGAACAAGTATGGTCGAAGTGCCTCAAACGCGATGTGCAACACTATGGATTTACATACAGTTACTCGGCTCGCAATTTGAGTGAAGCGCCAGCCATTCCATTGTATTTCAGCCAGACGGCGCAAGAGTTGGGCTTATTTACAGGAGCAGACGGCACGCATAAACATCCAACGCAAGTCATTGTGAATCGTTACCAGCCAGGTCAAGGTATCACGGCACACTGCGACCACATCGGCTTATTTAGCAACATTATTGCGAGTTTGACCCTTGGAAGTGGAGCTAGCATGGTCTTCACAAAAAAAGGCGAGACATATGAATTATTCCTTCCAATGCGCTCCCTAGTGGTTCTAAGCGATGATGCCAGATATTATTGGAAACATGCTATACCTGCTAGAAAGAGTGACAAGGTCAACGGCATGCGACTTCGACGTGGAGTTCGCACAAGCATCACATACAGAACAGTCATTGAGGACGCACCCAGCTGCCGTATCAAAGAGTGAGCTTATTTTTTACGTGCATTGAAACCTGTCACTCTCCGGGTTGTCAACATTATTGCAGTCAGTAATCATTTGCAATAGGCATGACGGTGCATCAGCATACAGCTCATCCAGAGTCAGCAGTGCGTTGAAGCATCTTGCGTTCCGCTCACGAGCTAATTTCTCCAGTTTTCTCGCTTGCAAGCGCTTTTCGAGAAATGCCTGAGCATATTGCAGCCGTGTTTGTAATACGTCGCTCGTTATCAATGAAAGCAAATTAACAGGTTCACCACCGTTCATTATATCCACTAACAGACCATTCTGCTCAACATATCATTTCTCAGACACTTGCGTTGGCTTAGTTGCGGCAACTGGACTATATGGCACTAACCCCTTTGGGATCACACGTGCGGCACGACGGTGCTCAAGTAAACGAGTCGCCAGTTGCATTCTCTCTTGCAAGTCGTCAAGAATGGGTCCGAGGCGCTTCCTTTTCCTATCATACTTCTCCCTAAGCTCATCCAACGTATCACCTGGAGCTGGATCATCTGACGACGTATCTGGCTCACATTCATCTACTGGCATAGCACTCATCGTTATACTACCAACAATAATCTGTTTCAATTATACTTTGACAAGCGAGATTTGGTCTTTCCAACATGCTACGGCGAATATCAGCATTAGCTCATCAGCTCACGTACAGGTCCATACTCACTCGCTTCCTCCGATAAACTCGACCAATCATCTGCGTACGCGTAAACACACACAAAATAAAGCTGCACAACATTTCGCCGTTAAGACATGACGATGGGAATCTGAGACTCAATATACGCCTCTATAGACTGTATTTTTTGCTGCAGCCGTTCTATGGCAAGGTTCAAACGCGCACGCTTTTCATTGTACGTCTCCCCGAGATCGTCTGTCACCTTACTGGGAACTGGATTCTCTGACGTATCACCCGCATCAAACCAATCTACTCGTTTATCTGTCAAATATTTATCAGTGAGGAAGTGAGAAAACGTTCGCATGCTTGCTTGCAAATTGCAAATAACAGACGTAAAACGTGCTCGCTTTTTGTTATATTTAACCTTGAGTACTTCCAACGTATCATCTGGAGTTGGGTCCTCTAATTTCTCATCTAGATCATCACCGGAGTCAATATCCAACTTACAATCCAGATTATAGTCCTCTGACAACAGAGCATTCATCTGAATTATATATTTGCATTGTTGACCTACTTTAATGAATCAATTGCACTCGGCGATTTGTAGTGAGCGCTCAAAGTCGAGCAATATGTGCAGAATTAACCATGTGCCGCTAACTTTCAGTGCTTTACTCGGTGAGCAGCTCGTCTATAAATTCGCAGTGACGTTGTTTGCTGGTTGAAAGTTGAATGAAATATGAGCTATATCTATGAACGTCATTGTGTTTTGCGACCTATCTGCGGACGTTACGAACAATAGCCAATGTGTCGATGTCGAATGTGCATGTGTAATTGAAGACGACGGTCCCCGCGAGCCACCTGATGAACCGTTAACACGCTGTTTTACGTGCAATCCAGACTTGAACGACGACGATGCACTCGATTTCTTGTAGCTAAGCTCTCTTTTTTGGCGCTCATAAAAAAGTGAAAGAATCTAGCGTAATATCAACCGCTTACAATCTCTTCCAGACCTACTATAATCTCTTCCAGACCCGTTACAATGCAATTTGACCCTACCTCGTTCAGTTCTACGCGACTTGTCGACCAGCTTTGCGACACAGATTACCAACGCGTATTCAACCGCATTTGCGACGACAACAGCGTGCATATCAACTCAATTCATTGTCAGATACTCAAATTAATGTTCGTGGAACAGAATTGCACATTAGATCATGTTTCTTGGTTCATCGAATACATCGACGCTAAACAAATGACTTGGACCTTGCTCAATGAAATCTTGGCAGTTGCCTGCTGTGAATATGAATATGGTCCAAGTCACCTGCTCACCCTTGATTGCCAAGATCATGCGGATTCTGCAATGCTGTCGATACTCAGGTGCGTATTCAAGAACGTCCCACTCGGCGAGTATACCCAAGCGGTGAATTACTATTTGCATGTACCACCAAACCAAGTCGGCTATGCACCATTTGCGCCATTTGCGTATTTGTATTACAGGATCATTATGTTCGATTTACCGGAGTCAATTAATTATCTCTTGCAATGCGCGCCACTCGTGATTGTAGACAATTCCGATGCAGATTATGATAGAATTAAGATGCAGAGTATGCAATTGATGACAAGCACCGCCGTTGAATACATCTTACCGCTATTCTGCATGTTATCATCAACCCAACTCATATGCTTGTTTGTGTTTGACGGTCTGATTGAAGTGTTAATTGAGATGAACAGAAGTTGTAAAAACACGAAGTTCATGTTCTCTGCCGCTCACATTGCGTTGGCATTCAAGCTGATTCACACTAATCGATCGCCTAAGTTCATCGATGGAGTCTTGTCTGAGCAATTTCCAATCGCGACTGAATGTTATGACGTGGATCAAGTGACAACTGGCGAATTCGCTATCATTGTTGGTATGCCGTATATTCACTTCGTGCATGCCTATGAGGCTGGCATAATCCCAGAGTTGCCATCCGAATTGTATCTGGAACGGCGTAGAGTTGATCACGGCGACGCTAAAGACAGTGTCACACAAAACGCATTTGCAGCTGCTCTCGCTCGTAACCCCTCACAGCATGACGTCATGACCTTGAAAATGGCAATTGCAAATCTGCATCTCCATAAGGTACCAATGGATCGTGTCGAAACACACACTGTTGGAGAAGACATTCCGCTCATCACGTTCTACTTAGAGGGGTACATATTCAATGGTCCATCCGAGTTCTTAGCTGTAATGTCACAGATTTATCACGAAACATGGACATACACAACTAACGACGGCATCGAAGTGGATGAAAAGGACTATATTTCACCGAAACCTTGTAAGTGTGAAACGATTGAGAGATTAACGTGCAAACATCCGTTGTGGATGCCTCGTGACGATCCGGCTTGCATACAGGTGCATGAACCCATTGACTCTGACATTGACTCTGACTCTGACTCTGACTCTGACTCTGACACTGACATGTAACGAGGTAAGTGGCAGATACACTTACGCAAGGAGGCTGACTACTCTTTCTGATCGGTTGACGTTTCTTTTTTACATGGTCTCACCAAGTCAGCGGCGAAATGTCAGCGGCGAAATGTCAGCGGGCACTCTCAGCTCGCGTATCAGCCCATACGTCATGCCTTCCTCCGATAAACTCGACCATCAGCTCACGTATCAGCCCACACTCACAATTCGCAGTGACCATTGTATCAATCTGTGTCACACCAACAAGCACGAGAGTCATTGGCGCTTTATCTATTTTGTCCCAGATCACCCTTCCGGAGCTTCTCAGGGTATTTGCCGTACTTCAATCACCAACACTCACATAACGCGCACACTGTGCTTTTCCCGAGTTCGACCTTCAACGACTGCAACAGCTTAGTTAAATCAGACTAATTGCGTTCAGCTGACACAAAAAAGACTGGTTGCAAGACTGCTGTTTCTCTACGTTTCAGGCACGTTCAACTGATTTATTAGCCGTGTACACGAAATAACCAAAGAGCAAGATCCACCATGCTAACATAAGCCAACTCAGGAAGATACTCATTTCACACGCGAGCAAGAGGTCTGGCACATGCAGTTTGATAAATGCTTCGCAAGTCATGTCAATCGTTTTGCTCTCCGAGTCCTTAAACACGGTGATTTGCGTATGTTTAACCCCATGATAAGCGCTTGGGAGAGTAAACAGCCAGAATACAATGAGCACGTTAGAAATTGGCAAAACACTGAAGAGTCCGGCGGTTCCAGCATCATAAATAAGACGATCTACACACCCAAACTCTGCTTTCGACTTGATACACGGTTCACCATGCGGCACAACATCACAATTAGACTTGCCATACACGTCGCTGGTATTGATTAACAGGAAAATTCCGGTGACCATAATTGCTATAATCATACCACCGCAAAAGATCTGCGAGCAAGCAACGCGTGTCTTAGAGTAGTTGGTGCGTTCAGAGCCATCAGCAATGCGAATCATGACTGTGAATGAGTGGTGAATATCAGGTAGTCTGTATTCGGTTTTATTCAACCAAGTCAGCGGCGAAATGTCAGCAGGCACTCTCAGCTCGCGTATCAGCCCATACGTCATGCCTTCCTCCGATAAACTCG
>JAESSS010000027.1 GCA_016763975.1 Candidatus Altimarinota bacterium | reverse complement strand
AACGACCACTATTACTAATAAAAATATTTCCATTCGTTGCATAACTGGCTTTTGTTTATCAAGTTTTTTTAAGTTGTATCTATCAATTATATCAATTATTGCCGTGGCGTAGTCGGGTGCAGTAGCGTATCCTGCCCGTTTAAGTTCTATCGCTTGTTGTTCGGGCGTGGCTGCTTGTAGGGCTGCTTTATACCTACTAAATTTTAGTAAAAATTTTGTGTGGTCGAAAAAGCTGTCGTACACAGAGCTGTACACCCTGAAACCGTCAACGATTGTTGTTTTTTTTTACTAAAAAACTCACCTGTTGCCAGGTCAATACTTTTGCCTTCCCAGCTACTGCCTGATTTAATCCCAAAAAAGTTGTTGTACTTTTTTGCTAAAGAGCTTTGACCTGCCTTTCCCGAACTGCTTGCACTTTCTATAATCGCCTGTGCCATTTTTACAGAAGGGAACAAGCCTGTGCCATAGGTGCTATGGATAGCATAAGTAGCGTACTTTTTTATAAATTTTTCGCGAGTTTTCATTTGAATACCTGTTTAAAAACCACTATCCCCAAAACAAATGCGATAAGCAGCACTGCTATTGCTACGGCTACTGTTTCTAAGTCTAATCTTACGTTTACCTCCATTTCTGGAAGCTCTCCGTTCTCTATCCCTTTTATTAGTTTTGAGTTAAAAAATCCGTTGCCCATAGTTTTATATTTTTTTAGCCCCTTTGAGGTCTCGGTAGGTTAAGAATATTAACACTATCACTGCCCCAAAAATCATATATCCTGCTACTTTCATTTTACATAAAAAAGGGGTTCACCTTATTAAAGGCGATCGCTTTTTTCATTCTATTAACAACAATCTCTTCGTTTATATTAGCAGGCTTTATTTCACTAATTATTTTTAAAAAACTTAGGTTATATAGTGCTTCCGTATCATCTATATAAGCTACTTGTGTTTGTGTGTTTAGCGATAAAAGTTGCTCAAAAAGGGCTATAAGTGATGAGGTTTCCCCTGATTTCAGGGCAGCATTAAACCGTGCAGCAAATACAACACTGTCGCCTGATACACTTAGTGAGCCGCCTGATGGTAGGCTATTAAATTGATTGAAGCTAACAGTAGTTCCGTCGGTTTTCAGTGCTTGAGTAACCGCTGCTTTGGTTTTTGCACCATAATCACCATCAACACGAAGGTTTGCCCCTCTATTGTTTAAGCGTTGCTGAAGGGCTCTTACTAAAGTGCCTTTTTGCCCATATTTAATAGGGTAGGTGGTGGCGTTGTTTTTTCCCTTGCCAAATAGCGTAGGAGCGTCCCCTTCGCTGCTTTCTTTCATTTTTTTATAACGAAAAGCCCCGAAGATAAGTAGTGCAACTACAAGCCCTATTATTAATGTTTTACTCATGATACGTATTTTTATAAACTTGAAAACTTCCAAATAATGTAAGCCAACAAAATCAATGCGATAAGCCCGCTTATACCGTATAAATACATCATAGTTCTAACCTTTCTGCCCTATCTAAAATGATTTGTTCTACTTGGTGCGTTTCTCGCCCATAAGCAGACCATTCCCTAGCAATGTCCTCTCTTAAGTTTTTGTCGTACGCTCGGTTATAAGCCTTAAAAACAGCTACAAACTGGTCGTTTGTTAGCGCGTTCAGCTCGATATATAAGCGAAGGTTTTTAGCGTATAAAAAACCAAACGACCACCCTTTTAGAGCTATATAAAGCCGCTCGGCTATCCCAGAGGGTGTCCACCCTTTTGGAATACCGCTACCGCTATTGGGCAGGTCTTCCGATTTTATAGGTGCTTTCCCCTCTTTTTCCGCTTTCTTTTTCATTGTATAGCGACCTGCGATATACAAGGTAATAGCGATTAAAACTACTATACCTGCGACCTTTAATGTTTTTACACTTAACTCCATTTATTTGCGGGCAAATACTAATATTAAAGTGATAACAATTAGAGCTCCCGCCCCAATACCAATGTATGCTAATGTATTGTCTTTTTTTTCTTTATCCTTCTCTGATTTTCCTTTCGCTTGGTTTGCGAAGGGGTTTATTGGTGGTGTGCCACCAACAAATCCATTTGACTGGGGTGTTGCCCCAGTAAAACCATTTGAAGGAGGGGGGGCTATGTTGTTGCCATAGTCAATAGAACTTGGGGCTATGTTGTTGCCGTAGCCGATGGTAGGAGTTGCATTATTCATAGTTACAGAAAAAGGTGCTGGCTGGGTGCTGCTGGATGCCCCTCTCACGTTTATCGCTTTAGGGTTATTAGCTAAGCCTCTGCCTGCGCTTCCCCATATTTTGTCATTTCCGCCCAAGTAAATCTGAACTGTCCCCGCTGTGGCGTCGTCGTCCCATGGGGTTAAATTACCCTGCACATACAGCCTGCCGCCTTCTATCCATAGATAGACTGCGTGTTCGTGTATCATAGAGCCATTGCGTAGGAGTTTATACCCCTCGTATTCGGTGTCGTCCGCTCCCATCCAAAAGGCTACTCGCCGCCCCCAGCCTACTATTTCAAAATTTTGCGCCTGAGAGGTGAATTTATAACCGTCAATGGTGTTATGTGGTTGCACCCCCCATCCTGAAGGGGTGCGTCCGCCTGGTCGAGTTTCTCCTTTTTTGCCAAAAAGGCTGCCTATTCCGCCGCCTAAAAGACCCCCTACGATGTTGCCAATTTCTGGTGGAATACCGAATGCGTTTGCCCCTGCTGCACCCGCAAATCCGCCTATTGCTTGTCCCGCTGAAGGAGGAGCTCCTCCGCCTGTTTTTTCGTCGTTTTCGTTGTTTTTATTATCTTTTAACATCGCTTTTTTTATTACCTGCATTAAATTGCTTCACCATGTCTGCTTTAAATTGCAGATGTGGCAACCCCCCTCCTGTATAAACCCCCTCGTCGAATACTTTTCTCATCGTTTAGAGCATTTAGCGCATTTAGCGGTTCGTTTTCTTGTCTTACAAGCCCCCGTTTTGGATACTTGCTGCTTTCTGCTATTTAGTACCTTGCCAGATTGTGAGCGAACGGATTTGCTGCTGCTTTTTCTTCGCAATAGCGAAGCTACTTTTCGAGCATCTGCTCTTTTTACTTTTTTGCACGCCATAATTTATATTGTTTTGCTCTTTCTACCTGCTGGTTGTATCTCCGCCAGTTGTCTTTTACTTTTTCTGATGCAAAAAGGTAGCTGCTGATATTCACTGTTTTTAAGCCTTCAGGTGGGTTTTCAAAGTTTAAAATCCGACTAATAGCCTTCACGGTATCCATCAACTCCACCCCTTCATACATACTTTGATAAAAAGCCCAGCAGTCGCACAACTCCTCGTTAGTGGTGTTTAGGATAAGGTGTGCTTTTTCGTGATTAATAATCACCTTGAGTATATTTTTAGGCACTTTTTCGAGTGCTTTTTTACTCAAGTAAATTTCTTTTTTTTCAGGTAAGGTGCTTGCTACACCACCCTGTGGCAGTTCTTTTACCCATTTAATTTTTATTGCGTCCATAAACAAACAAAACAACACTCACGGTTACTACCAGCCCTATGACTGCCCACCCCCACGATGGTACTCCTAAAAAGTTGCTTTTTTCAGTGTCTTCTTCCGTTGTCTCGTCTTTTGGTGTATCGGGATTTACCATTTTGTCCACTCCGAAAAGAATACCTGCCAGCTTGTTAACAGCCTTGTGAAAGCCACTTTTTGTATCTGGTGTGGTTTCTCCTTCGTAGTTTAAAAGAGGTTGCGATTGATTTAAAAAGGGGCGGGTGGCGTGGAATAAATCACCTGTAAAAGGCTCTTTATATTGTATTGTCATAGCGGCGATGTTCTTTCCGTTTACAGGTAAGTTTAAGTGTCCGTACTTGGAAAAGACCTCTTTTATAGCATTAGGAAAAGTTATAGCTAATGCTTCGAGGTTATATAGTGCTGTATGATTTTTATCCATTGCTACCCGCCCTTTTGTTTCTGTATTCTAACGGTTAGCTTGTGAGAAAGCCCCCGCTATATTAGCTATATCTCCCACCCAAATAGTAAGCTCTAAACTTGAGCTTCCTGAAATAGGCAGCTCTATCAGCGTTTGGTCATCAATTTGCACGTTTTTGTTACGTAAATCAAGATTGATGGTCTTCAAGTTCTGCGACTGATTGGTAAACGTGCTGTTCAAAGGTATGATGTCTGATGCCAGCTGCCTAAACGGGCTCTGGCGGAAAATAGTGACCTTTTTGCTTCGTTGGCTTTCAACAGTAGAGTCCATGTCAATGCCCAATATTTTCATGGGGTTTCTTGCCGCCATTTTCAAAAATTGAGACAAAGTGAAGGGTGAAGTTGTTGAAGCTGTCAGTCCTGCGTCTCCGTTTTTGTCATTAAAAGCTCCGTTTTTTATCACTCCTGCAGTGGTTTCTGTATCCACGCCGCCTGATAATAGGACAATACGGGTAGCTGCATTAGCGTTTACGATTGCGATATCGATAGGAATTGCTCCAGGGATATTAGCGTAAGGAACATTCATTATGCCGCCGCCTTCGTAGTTTTGAGGAAGCCTAAGCCCCTCGTAGTTTAACATTTTATAAGCCTCTTTTTCGGCTTGTTCAATAGTTTTCATATTTCTTTTTTTTTTGGATTTTGTAAACTTTTGTAAACTTTTGGTTATTTTTTTAAGGCTTCTTTATCGCCTTTTTTCTTAAACCTTCGGCGGGTAATTGTAGTGCCATCGCCACTGGTTACTGTCTCGTTAACCGTAAATTGATTGAAGGCTATACCGCCTATCGCTACCGCAACGGCAGCTATCAATAAATAAATGAGGTATTTACTCATAGTGTTTTTTTTGATTGATTTAAATTGAGTGGCAAGATGTAGTTGTTTGAATAACCAACTACCAGTTATACCCAGTTTCTCCCAGTTATACCTATTTATACCCAGCTTCTCCCAGTTGCACCGCCATTAATTGGCATAAAAAACCGCCCGAAGGCGGTTAGTGTTAAATAAAATACAATTGATATGCCTATGCCTCCACCAGCTTTTTTATGCCCAATGCGTATAATGGGTAGTTATACTTATCGATATACTCTGTTGTGCTTTGCAGCGATGCTTTTAGGGGCGTTATTTTTTCTTCCCTCTCCTTAATCTCTGTCTCCTTTTTCATTTTGTCAGCGGCTTTTTCGGCGTATTTCTTACTGAAGTTTATTGTATGCAGCTCCTTCTTTGCTGCTTCGAGCATAGGCTCTGCTTCTTCAATTGCTTTCGTTAGGTAGATTTTGCGGTTT
>JAESSS010000026.1 GCA_016763975.1 Candidatus Altimarinota bacterium | reverse complement strand
CAAGAAGCTTACGCAAAGAAATTCGGAAATGCTACAACACCTACCGTAGCTCCAACACAAGCTCCAGGACCAGCGACTGCAAGAACTCCACAAGCTCCAACAGCAACTCCAGCACCGACTGTAGCTCCGACTGCAGCGCCAGCCACAGCTCCGACAAAACGAGAATTCAAAAGTATAGAAAACAAAAAAGGATACGAAACTCTCGAATCAGATCAAGACATTTGGATGATTGGATCTGGAAGTACTAAATACATTTCAGAACAATATTCAAAAATAAGTCCAAGTTCAAAAATGGGACAATTCAACATTCCCCTATCAAACACATCAGATTTTCTAGGGAATTTCAAGAAAACCATAGAAAAAAGAAAACTAACTCCACCAAAAGTTGTTTGCCTCATTGGAATTGGATGGAACACAGTAAATAGCAACGCACAAGAAGCATCTAAAACAATCGAAGAATACAAAGAAACAGTAGATTATTTTAAGAAACTTGGAGTGAAAAAAATAATTATTCCAACAATACAAGCTAACGTACTGAGTCCGGAGAAACAAAAAAGAGCAAAAGAACTTAATGAAGCTCTTCTAGCAGACGACTCTCTGAAAAATTATGTATTAGACCTGCGCCCCTATGGAATGAATGAGGATGATGGATCAATGCCAGTTGAATACAAAAGAGACGACAATAAAATTCATCCAACCGACGAAGCATACGGAAAAATGGCAGAGAAAATAAAAGAAAAGATAGAAGCTTAATTATTTCACCAAATGAAGCGTTTGAGTCGGATAAGCCATTTCGATTTTAGCTTTTTGTAATGCGCCCTTTACCCCCAAATTGACCTCTTGCTTTGCATTCATATAAGTAAGATAATCTCCTGAATTCACGTAATAAATAATTTCAAAATCCAAAGAAGAAGCAGAAAAATCAGAAAAATGACCACGATCAAAAGTAACTCCTTTCACGCCATTAATCACCTTTTCAACCAATTCATTCACCTTTTTTAAGTCTTTCACAGAAGCACCATAAACCACTCCAAAACTCAAAACCACACGCCTCTTGCGCATACCACGATAATTCTGCACACGAGAATTCACTAATTCTTGATTAGAAACAACCAACTCTTCACCATGCAAAGTAGCAATACGAGTACTTTTGAGACCAATCTTTTTTACAGTACCGGAATCATCCCCCACCGTAATGAAATCCCCTTCTTTGAAAGGTTTATCAAAATAAATAGTGAATGAAGAAAACATATCACCCAAAATATTCTGTACAGCCAAAGCCACAGCTATACCACTAATTCCCAAACCGGTAACTAAAGATGAAACATTCACCCCGGAATTTGAAAGAATCAAAATAACTGCCAAACTCCAAATTACAATTTTTAACAAAATCTTAAACCCAGTAAAACTTGGATCAGAATCAGGATCCTTACTCTTAAGATAACTTTTCACACAAAATTCCAATAAAGAAATTAGAGAGACGGAAATCTGAAAAACCACAACCGCGAAAAATATTCCATCAACAATAAATCCATAACCATCATCCCTGATCAACATCCTCACCGGCACATACAAAGACAAAGCGTAGAAAAAAAGCGGTGGAATACCCTCTACCATTGCAATCAAATAATCATCCCAAACAGCCTCGGTTTTCTTCGCTAATTTCGCCAAACGCGCAATAACAACTGAACGAAAAATCCTGAAAAACAAATACAAAAAGATAAAAGTGAAAAAGGCCATCAAAAAATTCTCAACAGTATTGCCTCCCACCAACTCCAATGCTAAAAAATCTTTTAATTCATTCATGAGCCATATCTTACCTGAGCCACAGTAGAACTCAATATTGACATGTTTACTCAATGGCGAGTTTCTGGGGATATCCTCGGAAACTGCGCCCCGGCCAACCCTAAGTTCAAAATAAGCCTACATACCAGTAGGCGTTTGAGGAAATTACGCAGTTGAGGTAAAAAATGACCCTCTATGGAATTTTGGTGGAGCTGAGGGGATTCGAACCCCTGACTTCGTCCATGCCATGGACGCACTCTAGCCAGCTGAGTTACAGCCCCACGTGTGGAGAATTTGTACCACAAAGAAATCCCAAGATCAAAGATAGGGAATAATTAAACCTTCACCCTTGACATTTGATAGATTTATGGTAGTATTGTCGACTTGGGTTCTTTCTGTTTTGAAGATCTCTTTCTTACAAAGTTGAAGACCAAGAACGACCTTTAACAGCTCACAATTTAGTCACTAGGACCATTAGTTCTGCAGATTCAGTCTCCAGAACCGATGGTCCTAGGTCAGGCAGTCGCCAGACAAAGAAAACCGTTTAGCCAGGCCAAAGGGCCAACACCGGAGAATTCAGATGAAAACTTTCAAGAACGCCGCCCTCCTCCTCGCCGCAATCGCCATCACCGGTTGTGCCATGCTCGGCGCCGAAACCCTCAATTCTGAGGGGGTGCACAAAGAAGGGTTCTCCCTACGTGTATTCACCAATGACGACATCGTTCTCAACGTCCAACATGACGACACACGCACGATGCGCGTATCGCCAAATGATGGCGTCGTCGGGGTGAATCTCTCCCAATCTCGCACTGTCGTAATCAACATCGACGAGGTCCACGAGGTGGGCCAAATCGAAGTCTACTGCAGCAAAGCACTAGTGCACGTCAGCACGATCTGCGTTGGAAACGAGGGGCAGGAGTGCCAAAACATCACCTTCAACGAAAACTCCCCGCACACCTTCATGGTAACGGTGACGCCTAACGGCTCGCTAAAAGCCATCGTCATCACCATGGAGGAGCAGCCCACCAAGGGCTAGATCCACGAAGGATCAAGAGGCTGGCGGCAAATGACCGGGGCGCGATTTTGCGCCTCGGTCCGACCGACAAATTGTGAGCTAACTTCTATTTAAAATAGCTTTTTTCCCATATAAAAATTATTCATAACAGCCCACCCAAAAAGATTCTCATATTTTTGAATCAAGAACTTCAGCCTCTGACTTAGAACAGTCATAACGAGTGGAATTAGACAGCAACCCAGTTACCTCTCTAACTACATCCGTCCTACAAGCAAGATCCCTAAGCACTGTTTGCAGTTCACTTTCAAGTGCCTCGACAGAATATAAGTTTTTAGCATCAATCAATGCAAACACTTCACGATCATACTCCCCAGGCCCACCCCAACGATTCTCCATAATCCGTCTAATAACTATCTCCTCAGACTCCTTTTCAAGTACATCACAGTTTTCCCCCCTTACACCTGCCAAAATAGACTCGATATGACTTCGATAAGACTTCATACTCTGTGTATCTTCAGAAATAACTGTTTGCAGTTCATCTTTAAGTGCCTCGACAGAATGTAAGTTTTTAGCATAAATCACCGCAAGGGATTCACGATCAGACTCCTCCGATCGATCCCAAATATCCCGCATAACCCGTCTAATAACTTTCTCTTCATCCTCCCTTTTAACTACCTCACACCTCACGCCTGCTAAAATAGAATCGACAATATATCGATAAGACTTCATACGCTGTGTATCTTCAGAATAAGTTCTTATTGAAACTGAGCTAAGCTCAGCCGCGAATCTATGATGAAAATGATCTTGAATATTATCAAGTACTGGAACACTTAAAATAGAAACGCTCGAAACATCCGAATCATTCGGTGCACGATTTTCGGAACCAGCAACATTTTCAAAACCAGTAACACCCGAGGGTTTATCGCAATTTGAGAAAGCAGCTACAACACTTAGTGCTCCAATCAATATAGATCCACGTAATCCTTTCATAATTAAGTTTATTAAGGTTAGGAGAGTAAGCCTAGCAAAATAATTAATTAATAGACAAGCATTTTCCTCAGCGCTTAGTAAAAACCCAAAACTCAAAATTTTCAGGGAGGAGACAGATTTCGCCGAAACAAACAATTTTCAAAATAAGCCTACTACGAAGTTTAGTAAAACTCAACTCACATACTGATTTATTCAGTACCCTTCTGATGATCCCAAAGCTCAAGTATAATTGCCCGTTTTAGGCTAGGAATATATGCTTGCACCAGTTCGCTCAATCCTTCTCCTGAATCAAGGTCAGTCAAAGCTTCCCGTCCCCGAGTGGCAGCTTGTTCCAAAACAATATCAAAAATTTTATCGAAACATTCCGTTACGAATAGTGATAACCTTTCACAATTATCTTTATCCATCTTCATATTAGCCATCGCTGCATTATCCGCAGCTTGAGCATGCCAATTTTGTAATTCAATTAATCTAGGTAGATGTTCTTTTGAGTCAGGAGCGCTTTCAAGTCCCCTAATGTACGTTATTAATATATGCTTTATTATATGCCTCTTGAGTCGTTTGTCAATCATACTGCCCTCAAAACAATTCCACCCGATCCAAGCTCTCCTTCAAACCCTTTGAGCTCATTACAGCAGCTTTTGACCGTGAGCAGCTCATCGAAAGCACGATTCTCCGCTAATAAAACTCAAAATTTTCAGGGAGGAGACAGATTTCGCCGAAACAAACAATTTTCGAAATAAGCCTACACATCAGTAGGCGTTTGGGGAAATTGTGCAGTTGAGGTGAAAAATGGCCCTCTATGGAATTTTGGTGGGTCAGCAATTCCTGCCCCGAACTCCCTCACAAGAAGTT
>JAESSS010000025.1 GCA_016763975.1 Candidatus Altimarinota bacterium | reverse complement strand
GCTGACCCACCAAAATTCCATTGAGGGCCATCTTTCACCTCAACTGCACAATTTCCTCAAACGCCTACTGATGTGTAGGCTTATTTCGAAAACTTCTTGTTTCGGCGAAATCTGTCTCCTCTCTGAAAATTTTGAGTTTTGGGTGATTGGGGATTTGTTGATCTTGTTTTTGGGTGTGGATAGCTTTAGAATTGGTGTTCTGTATTGGTGCTATTGATTAACCTGAGTTTCTTTGAAAGAAAGACATCAAATTAAAGATTTTAAGATTGCACTTAAGGATCTTGAGCCTATCGTTAGGAATCCTAAGTTTTTGTGGAATGGGAGGGAAATGGGAAATTTTTCGTTATTGCCAAGAGAGATTTGGGCAAATTGGCTTCTCTGTGTTGTTTTTAGGCATCTCTATGGCGATAGGATTACCTTTGCTGAGGATAAGGATGGAGATGGATTGATTTTGCATGAGGATACGCGTGAAGTGTTGGTTACGGAGCATGTGTCGTCGTTAGATATCCCAAAGGCAAAGAGGGATCGGTTGGGTGAGGAAGCTGTGATAGATGCAATTAATCATAAAATTGATAAGGGAGATACCTATGCTAAGGGTAAGGCGCTTGTGGTTTTTTTTGATGGCGTGGGAAAGTGGCATCGTAACAAGATTAGAGAGGCTATCAATGGTAGGCATTCTTTCGAGGCCGTATATGGAATTGGTCTTTTAACTTGTGGTAAGGATGGCTATTTTTATTCTGTTACTCAGTTTTTCAAGGATCATTCTGTGTCTTTTGAGGTTCATATC
Organism: Candidatus Altimarinota bacterium; assembly: GCA_016763975.1. GTDB lineage: Bacteria > Patescibacteriota > Gracilibacteria > UBA1369 > LOWO2-01-FULL-3 > NORP293. The sequence goes on along the minus strand of JAESSS010000025.1, from coordinate 4,984 downwards.
CATCCTGATTTTGAGAATTGGTCGATAAAGAAGATTTAGGGCTGAGTTGAGGAGTTTGTGAGAAAAATGGTAGTTTGTGTAGGTAAGTACCATTGTAGCTAATGTCTTATGATGAATAGATTTAAACTGGTTAGTGGTTTCTTTTTTTGCTTTTTGCTTTTTTGTTATTGGGCACTCCGCACTGGCCGCTACGTACTGTTTAGATTTGGATGGTAGTGTTTGCCATAACACAGTTTATTCCTTAGAGGATTTTGTTGAAGGGCTGCCTACTACTGGGAATTATTATCCTGCATATAATCATAATATTGAGGGAGATTGGCTTGATTTCACGACTACTAATTATCATTTTCATGTTCCTCTTGTACTGATAGAGGATTATCTTGATAATTCGGGAATTTATAGTAATTATCAGTGGAATTCTGTTGATAAGGATAGGAACTTGGTTCACGATAGCATTGATGAAATTGTGGAAGTTTTTGAAGAGGTGTATGTGGATTACTTTGGGAGCAAATCGAAGTATAAGTTTAAAAAATGGGATGGTAAATTAGATGTTTATATAAGTTATGATCCTGGTAATAATGATAGTTATGGTTATTATAGTTCTGATGGCTATCTTGTTGTTGATCCTCGATATACTTCAGGAGAAGTTGAGGCTACTATTGTTCATGAATTATTTCATGTTATTGAGGAAAATTACATTGGTGAGGCTTTGTGGGATGGATATGGGCATGGTAATTTTATTGAGGGGATGGCCGTTTTGATGGAGGGGAATATTTTGACTTGGGAAAAGGGTTATTTGGTTTATTTGGATAGTGCTCCAAATTTGAGGCCTGAAATTTCTATTTTCACTGATGGTAAGAACTATGGTATCTCAGATTATGGTGCTTATATTTGGTATTTATATCTGTATCAAAATTATGGTACTGATTTCGTAAAGAATGTTTTGGAAGCATACAGTGAAGTTTCTTCTGAAAGCGTCGCGTATCGAGGTTTTTTGGCTGTGGATAAGGTTTTGAAGGAGAAGGAGAGTAGCAGCGTAAAAGAGGCTTACTTGGGCTATGTCACTTGGAATTACGATTATTCTAACGATAAGGATGGAGATAGCTTTAATCCTGTTACCATAACGAAAAGTCATAGTAAATTACCTGTTCCTGCTGTTTCTGTATCAAGTTTGGAGGCTCCGAGCTACTTTGGTTCAAATTATGTAGAGTTTGACGTGAGGGGGATTGAGGGGAGCATGGAGGTTGAATTTACGGGTAATCTTCAGGCAGATTATTATCTTTCATTTCTTTCTGTGGAAAATGGCTATGTGGATTATGATAATAGGATTGAGTATTTCGTTGAAAAGGGTGGAGGATACCCTTTTGTGATTCCAAATTTGGGTGATTACGATAAGGTGGTAATGGTTGTGAGTGTGGTGGATGTTTCAGGATCAGATTTTATAGATGTTTTTAGCGACTTTGTTTATCCTTACTCATATTCTGCGAAGAAGATTGAGATTGAGTCGATTATTGAGAATGAGGATATATCTTTGGATATCGATCTATCTGAGTATTTTGTTCTAGATGCAGGTATGGAGTGGGGCTATGAGGGTTCTTTAGTGGCTGAGGAAGAGGTTGTTAATCTTGATAATGTTGTGATTTCTAAAGAGTGTGGCGCAAAAGATGGATGTGTGAAGTATGTTTATGAGGATGATGAATTTGATTTGTCTTTGTGGCAGAATTCAGTATCTATCTTTACTGTTAATGGAAGGAATATTAAGAAGGTTAAGCTGTTGTCTGATGAGTCGTTTGAAATTAAAATTGAAAAGGATGCTTACGTTTACTTTGGTTTAGATCCTAAGTCAAAAGATATACTTGATGTTAAATTGGTCTGTAATCCTTATCTTAAAAGCTTGTTGGAGTTTAATGGTGGTGTACATGAGTCTTTCAATCCTGTTTGTGAGCTTGCTTATGTGGATTCTGTTGGGAGTATTGAAAGTATAGTTTTTAGTGATTTTTATGTGAAAGGTTTTGGTTTGGTTAGGAGGGATATTGATTATTACTATGATGGAGTTAAGTTGGCGGGAGGTGGAGAAGAGCTTGTGTCTACTAATTTTGCGGATATCAAGTTGGAGGAAGCTGTTGTGCTTGTGGAGGAGGATGTATTCTCTGATTTAAAAGTTAATGATGATAATTTTGATGCGATTAACTATTTGTATGATTTAGACGTTGTGAGTGGGTATTCTGATGGAACTTTTAAACCCACTAATGCTGTGAATAGGGCAGAGCTTTTGAAGATACTTGTTGAGGGGAACGGTGTGAGTCCTTCCCTGGAGGATTATAGTAATTGTTTTTCTGATGTTACTGATGATTGGTATGTGCCTTATGTCTGCTATGCAAAGGATGAGGGGTGGGTGGATGGATATCCTGATGGGACCTTTAAACCAGCTCAAACTGTGAATAAAGTGGAAGCTATAAAAATGCTTTTGAATTCAAAGGGTGTGGAGGTTCCTGAGGTTGCAGCCGAGGCCCCCTATGGAGATGTAGGGATAGGGGAATGGTTCACTCCATTTATTTATGTAGCAAAGGGCTTAGGTATCCTTGAGGAGTCTGGGGCGTACTATGGTCCTGCGAAGGGTATGACCAGGGGTGGTATTGCTGAGAATTTGTATAGATTGTTGATTTTGTAGAACTTAATGAAACCTTATATTTTTGAGTAGTGACTTGTTGGTGACGTTGGCGTGAATTTGTGTTGTGCTTTTTATCGAGCCGTGTAGACTCATGCCCAGATTGACGTTTAATTTTTACTTGGCTATGGGGGGCACTTTGTCAAATATTGAGGGAGAGATTTTGGATCCATCTTTGTTGGAAACGTATTCTTATACTGAGCCAGCATTTGAGGGGGATTTGGTTGTTAATATTGTTGCTGATTCTGGTGTCTTTTGGGGGCCATTCTGGGGTGCATTTTTGGGATTGTTCTCTCTCTTACTGGTGGATTTAATCCGGAGGTACTTCAAGGCTCGATACGATGATTATCGTGCGATAGTCAGTGTTCAGCATTTTTGTGTTCATGCTTTGAAAATGCTTGCGTGGAACGTTAAGGAGCTTAAGAATTTGGAGCATTGGCTGACTAAGTCTTTGAAGGATAAAGGGTATACTTATTACTATTTGTCTTTTAATTATGTGACCGTTGATTATGCTTTGCCTTTGAAGTTGGGTAAACTTGGTTTTTTGCAAAATGTTATAAATTTGTTACATCATATTGATGATGCACAGTTGGCATTTAGAGCTGCAAACGATGCGAATGCTCTTCTTCGGGCGGACGTAGAGCTTTCTATTAAGCGTTGTCATGATGAAGGGTTAGGTAGTGCATGGTTAGAGGAGAGATTGACTGAGCTTATTGAGATGAGGTTAGATCTTGTCTCTGGTCAAATTGATGAATTGAAGAAGCTTTATGAGCTTATTCTTCCTGTGTTGGCTGAGGCTAGAGTTCTTCCGCTTTTGAAATGGGATATTTATTTATTTGCTAAATTTACGAGGTTGTTGGATGCAGATTTTAAGTGGGTTCGAAAGGGCGCTGGCTTGAAGGCTGATAAGTCTTGGTATAGAGAAAGAATTGCGGAGGAATTGGCTGAAATTAAGAGTAAATTTAAATTTGCTTCTAAAGGTGATTATAAGTAGTTTTCCTCCCAATTCTCCTGATATTCTTATCAATGCCAAGACAGTAGAGAATTAGCCTTTGAATTGGCATGTGTTTGGGGTTTTGAGGTGATCAAGGTTTTTTTATGGTATATATGTAAATATGATAAAGATACGGATTGTTTCAATTTTGGTTCTAGTATGTTTTGTGGCAGTTGGATGTACTGGTAAGAATATAATTAAGGAAAGAGATGAAAGAGGTTTCTATGTGGAGCCTGAAATTTTAGAGCAAAAATTCTTTGATGAGTTTGAGACTGAGAATTTGGATATAGCTGTTTGTTTGGAGTTGCCCTTGCAGGAAGTTTATTTTGATGGGGTACGTGAGTATCAGCATTTTCCTATGATGTACTGTTTGACAACCCTTTATCTGGATAGCTTTGATATTGAGGTGTGCGAAGTTTTGGGCAGTGTGGATTATATTGAGTATCGAGCTGAAAGATTTGATTGTTACCGCTTTATAGCTGAATTTAAAAGTGATATTAGTATTTGCGATAATTTAGAATCTGATGCGACATGTAGAGCCTTGGCTACATTAGATGCAAGCTACTGTTATGAAATGAAGAAGGATGATTATGATAAGTCTCTTTATGCAAGAGGTGTTGGACGTTGCATTGGAGATGTTGTTTTACGAACTGAGGATTATGAAACTTGTCTCCAAATTGATGGGCCTGATTTTGGGGAGCAGTGGGTTGCTCACAAAAATGCATGTTTGGATACGGCTGTATATTTCAGGGAAAAAAGGGGGGAATCTTTTATGCCGTTGTGTGAATTGATGGAGGATGACTTTGATTCACCTGTTAGTAAAAAGGATTATTGCTTTTCTGGAAAAGCGACTGATTATAGTCGATAGTCCTGTCTAGTTAGTAATAGGTTCGGGTTTAGGGTTTGTTGATTCTTTCCTCCCAATTCTCCTAATCTTCTTATCAATCCCAATACAGTAGAGGGTTAGCCTTTGAATTGGTATCTGTTTGCGGAGAATCTTCTTGTGAGGGAGTTCGGGGCAGGAATTGCTGACCCACCAAAATTCCATAGAGGGCCATTTTTCACCTCAACTGCACAATTTCCTCAAACGCCTACTGATGTGTAGGCTTATTTTGAAAATTGTTTGTTTCGGCGAAATCTAGCTCCTCTCTGAAAATTTTGAATGGTATGGGGTGAGTGTTAAAACCTTTTTATGAAGAAATTTTTAATCACCACTTTCTACCACGTCTTCTTGCCTCGGACTTTTCCAATGAACCATTTTATAATTTTGCACATCAAATAGACCAGGAATTTCCCAGGTAGTTTTTTCACTTTGAAGTAGT
>JAESSS010000024.1 GCA_016763975.1 Candidatus Altimarinota bacterium | reverse complement strand
TTTGTCAGTTTTCGTCTTTCTCTGCCTAATTGTACAAATTCTTCATGCAGTTTCATAAGATTGATTAGAGGATACTTATTATATCACTCCTGCACCCAAAAAATAGCTCCAATAAGCGAAAAGAACATGTTTTTCTCATCAAAAAGATCGGCTAATTTCTCACGCATAATCAGAGACAAATAACGCAGGTCACGGCACGAAAATTACAATCAAACAAAACTTTTTCACAAAATCACAGCACCTCCACCAAACTCAAACCCCAACCCATAGCTACAACACAAAAATTCCGTCAATCGCAAAACCACATCACCGTACTTTCCGTGACAAATTACTCGAAATATTGCGAAACCGCCCACTATAGCCCTTTATTTAAAATTCCCAAAGCTCAAAGGCACAGCAATTGCTTCACTAGTATTCAGTCCAGTCTGAATTGCCTGCAAATCATCAATAGATTTTGAACTAACCCTCACAGTATCACCCTGAATATTAGGTTTTGCTTTCGGGAAATTCTCACGAATATAAGCTGAAATTTTCTTCGCATTTTCCTGGTTCAAAGATTTAATTATCTCTATTTCCTGCCTCGCCCGCATGCCCCCAATTTCTTTTACCTCTCCTCTTTTAAAAATCTTTGAAGACAAATTCCTTCCAATCATTTTTTTGATCAAAATCGCAAAAACAGACTCAATCTGAATATCAGCCGCCGCCGTAATTTTGACCATATCCTCAGTCAAAGCAATTTCTATGCCAGAATCCTTCAAATCAAAACGATTCGTCGCTTCGCGCAGCGCTTGATCCACTGCATTTTTTAATTCTTGAAAATCAAAGTCTACTGAAATGTCCATTGAATGATCACTAGCCATAATTTGATAAGTTATAAATACAAAACAATCTTAACGTTAATTGCCAATAATCTCTACAGTTTCGTCATAAACCTGCCTCGCAATCGCCCCACAAACAGCATTACCAAAATATTGTGGATATGATTTATCAGTATTCCCATTTGAATGATCACCATCCTCAATTTTAGTATCAAAAAGATTTATAATCACCGGACTAGTCGGGCTCACCTGTTTAATTTCTAAATCCATAGACCTTCCATTGTCTGCATTCTCCATTTTTGTCCAACTCACTCGCCTAACCTGGGTATGGCCGCGCAATATCAGCTCCACAGTCCTCACTTTTTCAAAGGGAAAATCTAAACCGGGCTCTTTGATAAAACACTCATTTATGCCCATAGCACCATCACAATTAGCCGCCCCATTCCAAAATGTAGCCAACTCTCCCTGCGCAAATCTTCTAATCTCCAAACAGGGATCCTCTCCACCCTCCGGCGCCACGCTTCCCACCTCATCACCCAAAATCCCCACCTCAGCGCTAGCATCAGCATTCTCCCTCGTCGGCCGACATCCATCAACAAGCATCGAAGCAACACATAATAATGGCAAAAGTCTTTTCATAGCCAGAACATAAGCACATACTTAATAAGTATCGCAAGTTTCCCCACTCCCCAAAATACCCAAAAAATGCTATAATAAACCGATTGATTAATAAAAAACTATGAAAAAAACACTAGCATTTATCGCAATAATTATTGCTCTAGCAGCCGGACACTTTCTCAGCAAAGCAGCCCTCATCGAGGACGTTAACATCTCTCTTAAATGGGTTCACCAAGCTCAATTCGCTGGCATGTACGTCGCGCAGGAAGAGGGTTTTTACAAGGACAATAGGCTCAAAGTTGGTTTCAAAGAATTCAATTTTGACAGTACACCCGCCGACGATCTCAAAAATGGCACAGTAGAATTTGCCTTAATGAGTTCTGAAGAATTTTTGACTCATGTTAGTAGAGGCGAAGATTTCATGGCTGTTGCAGCCTTTTATCAAATTTCCCCCTACGCCTTAGTTTCATTGGAAAAGGGCAACATCATGACCCCCGCTGATTTTGGCGGTATGGTTTTGGGCAACAAAGGAGGCAAGGCTGAGGAGGAATTGATTTATCGCTTACTGATGAAGGAATTCGGCCTTACAGACAAGGATGTAGAGATCAAAACACTAGGATTTGAGAAGAGAGAAATAGATGATTTAGTTGATGGAGATGCGGATGCAGTAGACGTTTATCGTACTGATCAGATTTATTTTTTCGAAAAAGAAGGAGTGGAATACAACATTATTTATCCGGAACGTTACGGGGTAAATATCAACAATGACCTTCTTGTAGTGAACAGATCACTGATCAATGAAAATCCTGAGATAGTTGAAAACTTTATCATGGCCAGTGTTGAAGGTTGGGAATATGCTTTCACCAATCCTCAATCAGCGATCAAATCTACCCTCAAATACGTCACTAGTGAGGAATACAAAGACGAAGAATATGAATTATTTATCCTCCAAAGTTCGGAGCCACTAATCAAGCCAAGCTCTCGCTCTCGCATAGGAGATATCAGTGTCAAAAACATGTCTGATCTATATGAAGTAATGAAAGAAAACGGATTTATCACAAAAGATCTCAATATTAGCGATTTTTATACTAGAGAATATATCCCTTATTAGTAGCATGAGCATTCATACAAAACATCTACAACAAGCTTTGGACATCGCTTTGGCAAGTGCCCAAAAAGGAACTGGTCCATTTGCTTGTGTGATTACCAAAGATGACCAAGTTATCGCTACGGGACACAACCAAGTCGTCGAGCTCAACGACCCCACCGCTCATGCCGAAATTCAAGCAATTAGAGCAGCTTGCAAAGTTTTGGGCAGTCATCAACTTACGGGATGCATTATTTATTCATCTTCATTACCATGCCCACAGTGTTTAGGAGCCATTTATTGGGCTCGCCCAGAGGCCGTATACCACGCAAACACAGCTGAAGAGGCAGCCAAAATAGGTTTTGATGATAAATTTATTTATGAAGAAATTTCCAAAGCAAATGAAGACAGAAAATATATTATGCAAAAAATAGAAGTTCCAGATGCACTCCGAGCCTTTGAAGCTTGGGAGCAAAATCCAAACAAAACAACTTACTAAAAACAAAAATCATAGAAACCCAAACAGAAAAAAAGAGTTCAGGCAGAATTTATCCAATTGGTTTGTTCATAGGATTTTCAATTTTTGTTATGAGTTTCTATCTCTCAGGCACAGTTGGTGATTTTGTAGATAATAAGGTTAACTTAGACTTCGAAAATTCTGTTTCAAGCACAATCAGTGACCTACAAACACACATAGACCTAAATAAAGGCATTTTAAACTCAGGTGCAGGACTTTACGCCTCAAGTGATGATGTGAGTCGTAGCGAATGGAATATCTTTATTACATCCCAAGAGATAATCGAAAAAAATCCTGAAATCAAAGCGCTGGAATATATTGAAAGAGTCAAAAACAAAGACAAAAACGCCTTTACCCGAGGAATTATTAGAGAAGGATTCAAAGATTTCGCTATTCATCCGGAATCCCAAAATGACGAGTACCTCGTAGTAAATTACATCGAGCCAATCGAAGGAAATGAAGCGGCTTTTGGTTTTGATCTAGCTTCCAATCCGGACAGACTTGAAGCTCTTCAGCTCTCACGTGACAAAAATGACTTCATTACTACTGCCCCAATCCAACTTGTACAAAGCGAAGAAACGGCTGCCGCATTTTTAGGCATAGTTCCAGTTTATGAAAATGGTCAAAATGTAGATACCCTTCAAGCAAGAAGAACCTATCTTCAGGGATATATCTTGGCAGTATTCCAAGCTGAAGATCTTTTTGCTGAAATCGCAGAACACTCCTCAAGTTTGGGACTTCATCTCTCTGTCAAAGATTCCGAATCCAACGAACTTCTTTTTGACAGTTCAAGTTATGAAAAGGATCACAATTTCCCTAAGCTGGGAATTACTTCCAACATGGAAGTTGGATCTAGGCTTTGGGTTCTTGAATTTCATCCCAACAGTATCTTTTTAGAAAGATTCGGCAACGACTTACTTATGCCAAAAATAACCCTCGGTATGGGCATGTTTTTAGCTCTAATAATCATCGGTTTCTTTTCTCTCATCAACCGATCACGCTTAATGGCTCAGAAAATTGCTAACGAAATGACCCTCAATTTCAGAAACGAAAGGGACAAAGTAATGGGGCAAAAAGAGGCCATGGCAGTTGCTCTGGAACAGGCGGAAGCCGCCGAAAAACTGGCAAAAGATAAGTCAGCAGAAACCCAAAGACTGAACGATCTGATGGTTGGCCGAGAGGTCAAAATGATCGAGCTAAAGAAACAGGCCCAAAAAAATGAAAACCCTCCAGCGTAGTTTAATTAGTTGATAAATTCGGCCCGGGCCTTTTCTGCTTACCACTGGCTAAAACCATAGGTAAGCATCGCAAAAAACAGCCCCACACATATCGCCATCACCAACACCATCGAGATCACAGTTTCCAAAACACTAAGCTTAAAAAGCTTTTTTAATATCACTCCATCCACAAGCATCATCATTCCAATAATAATAGCTTCATTATTCACGGGTCCTCCCCCAGAATCAGCCAACAGAGTAAAAGCCAAAAACAATAAAACCATCACCACGACTCCCACCGGCACACTTTTTAGATAAGTTTTCATATCAATTATTTATATTACTAAAGCAGTTTCCACTTCACCTTCGCTTCCTCCAACGCCTCCTCAAAAACCTCTTCTTGTTCCGGCGTCGCCACCTCATAAGCTCCAGGTGGTTCGCGATAAACGGACATCATTCCAAAAGCGATAAGCAGAGTCACCGCCCAAATCGCAAAGAAACTTTTATTCTCTTCAAAAAGCAAAAGATCCAAAATTCTCATCACCGAACCGACCACCACCAAGGCCCCAAAAGTCATATGCCAATTCATCGAATAAAACACTGAATCAAGCGCCCCAAGTTGTTGGTGAAAGAAGAATCCAATCCCGATCAGCATCAGTATCACCGGAGTGATAAATCTATTTTTTCTAGGATCAGCACTTCTCATTCTTCTCCATTCGGCAATACCCGCCACAACAATCAACAACCCTCCCACAAAGTGTTGGAACCACTGAGAATAAGGCGTTAGTAGTAGAGACTTTACCGCCTCAAAATCATCTACCATTGCATGCACAATGCTATCAACTACCGACAATCCCAGACCCATAATTAATAACAAAATAGGCACCGCCGTTCTCACAAACCCATTCTTTGCGGCCGCTTCCACTCCCTTCCTACGCTCAACAAAAGAACTAATCAAAAACAGCATCAACACAGCACCCACAACCCAATGTCCCAGTTCCGAATTAGAAACCCACTCCGCCGAATCATGAATCTTCAGGTGCAAACCCAGAACCAAATTATTCTGCTCCAATGAAATCAACTGATAACCAAGCGGCATCAAAATCATAAAAAGCGCCTCAACCGCCATCAGCATATCTTCAAAAAGTGTCACCCAAGTCATCGGCAAAACAAAAACCATGCCCAAACAAGCACAAGGAATCGTCTCCTTCTTCCTCAATTTAATAATCACCCCAATCACCGAAACCGTCATCAAAACTAGCGTAAAACTATCCCTCGCAATCCCTCCAAAATTCCCAAGATACAGCACCGCCAAGCCAATTTCCAAGAAAGGATAAAGATAAGCATATGGCTTCCAACGCTGAGCAATAATGTCATACATCGGATAGGCCTCGGCAAAAGCCTTCAAATTAATCATCTTAAAAAATCCATAAATCGCAAAAAACGCACCCATAAACATTCTCATACCAAAATCCAAATCCGACCCACCAAAATAAAACTGCATCAGCCCAGTAAAAATCACAATCGTCGAAAAAATCACAATCAAAGGCAAAAAATCTCTAATTGTACGCTTCTCAGCCAAGCTCTTCATATCATCCATAAGACTATTGTTAATAAATTATCGACTCGACAGCTCGCAAACCTTCATCAATTCCTTAATGAACTTTTGCTTTTTGTTCGAGTTTTTTGATCCTAAATGGTCCGCACTACAAGTATTCAAATGGCTCTCCAAAATCAGAGGCCCCACACCCTTCACCGATCCCTGCAATGCCAAAACTTGAGTCATCACATCGATGCAATACTTCCCTTCTTCAATCATTTTTATAATGCCCTCTATTTGACCTTTGGCTTTCTTTAGCCTTAGCACTGCCTTCTTCTGAAATGGTTCAATCATTATGCGCTCATTAAATATACCTATACCCAGTATGGGTATCGGAAAAAGCTTTGTCAATAACAAAAGTAGCAAGTTAAACTAAGCGCCATCTCCCTAAGCCGCAAGTTTGACAGGGATTTCCCCACTTTCTATCTGGGCTCTAATTTTAGCAGTTAGGTCAAGGATCTCAGCTTTTTGAACGTCACCTTTACTGAAATAGTTATTTGGAATCACAACTGTAAACAACGCCCCTTGATCCAGAGTGTTTGTTGGAATAATCCCACCACCCATTTGTTTAGCCAAAAAATTCACTCCCCACAGTCCCAAACCAGAAGAGTCAGAACCGGTACGTTCCCTAGTCGAAAAACCACTGACACGACTCAGCCCCGCTAGATCATAAACATCTCCCATGCGGAGAGACCTAATTGCATAATGATTATTTTTCCATCCACGCAGAGCCTGTCTCACAGAAACTTTTAATCCAGACTCATCAATCATATTCTTTTTCAGCATAATTTTCACACTATTCATTATCTCATCCGCCGACAATCCCTGTCCCGTATCTGAGACATGGATTAGTGTCACATCCTGCTCTGCCAGCTGCTCAACTTTAATTTTAATCGAATTTGTTTTCTTAAGCCCTTCCCCATTCACTCTTTTTCTATAAGCATCACCACTTGCAGAACAAGACAATTCTTTGGCAGCATTCCCCACTAAATTATGAAAAATCGACCACATCATTGGAGTATTACTAGTAATTTTCGCTTCCTCTAGATCCAGAATTATCTGATTCCGATCAGGTCTTAGAGTTTCAGGTGTAGTGATTACATAATCGTCTGCCATATATCTCAGCTGCACCGTATGAGCGGTTGCTCCAACAAGTTCTTTCAGATTTATTATTTCGATCTCCTCTGGCTCACTTCCCAGTTGCATCTCCGCATATGTTTTCAAAAATCCATACGGATATTCAATCTGCTTAGCAAGTTGTGGAGTTATATCAAATGCTGCCCTAAGAGCCTCAACATCATCAGGGTGTGAGGGCAGATCATTCCTCTCCATCTCCATCCCCATCTCGTCATCTTTAACCCCTGCCTTTAACTGTTCACGAAGACGGATATTACGACGTTGCGCAATATAATCTAGAAGCAGACGTTCGTAAGTTAAGTGATCTACGTCGTGACCCAAAAAAGCAATCATAGTACTCAGCTCTCCAATCTCACCCATTTTATGGAGACGATTAATAAGGGGTGTAATACTAAGGGTTCTCTCATCTTGATCGAATTCCTCATCAGCAACATCTCTCAAACAAAAAAGATCCTGCATCGTAAAATCTAACGGCAGTTCAGAAGCCAGTTTAGTAAGAAATTCACACTTTTCTCTCTCCCTCTCTACAACCAATTTCAACTCCCGCTTCAAATCGCTAAATATCGCTTCCATACTATCTTCAGCTGTATCTTCGTTATGTAAATCTTCAGGTTTTCGCATAAAATATGGTTTGGCAAAAAACCATAACTAACTTCAGGCATTTTGTCAACACTCCCCTATATAGCCCAAGTCTTTGTGGAGGAGTTGAATCACGCCAGCAAGTCGTTGACAAACCAAGGAAGCTACCTATAATGCTCTCCTATATCTAATACTACACATGGCAGAAGCAACAGCTCCTCAATTAGAAACAAATATAGAAATAGGTCACTCACTTGAGTGCAAGAACCTCGATATTAGATATTATCAAGATCTATTCAGAGACATTCAAGATACTGTCCGCCAAGTAAGAGAAATGTTAAATGAACTAGTGGATTCCGACGTAGAATTCGCTGTCATCGTTGATAGTGTTCTTAATCAATGCCTGCAAGGGCATGACAAATTCTATAAGCTTATACCTACAGCAAATCGACTACAAGAACTTATAAGAAAGAGCGAATTAGACGATGGAGAAAAAGGAAAAATTTGGCAGCCTATTGCTGAATGTTACAAAAGAGTTCAAGTTGCATTAACAGAAAAAATAATTCCAATAGATCAACGTGAATTAATCGCTTATGGAGACACGATTACTTTACCAGTAGAGTTGTATAGACTACCAGCCGGAAGAATTGGCTCGTTAGTAACCTTGCCGAAATTCAAATATGCATTACTTCGTCACACTCGTGATGGCGGGGCATATAGGGATAGTATTTCGAGGCTAAATTTCCGTGACAACTACCTCAGCAGTTTACCTGAAAGTACTAGAGAAAAATTTCCCGGAGATGGGATAATTAAACTCCCGCTAAAAATCGTTTCTGTAGAGTATGGAATGCTAACAATAGTAGAGTTAGACGAGGAAGCGTTTGCTGCTATGTGACTCACTCCAACGGATGCTTCAACAGTTACCTGTCGGCTCAACACAAAAAGAGCTTCTTCTTCATCGCATGGAGCCACCTGCCAAGGCTATGCTGGCCCATCCGATTCACTTCGTCGCCAAATAGGCTCCTCGCTTATCGCATGGACAAGAACGCTACGGAGGTTACAAAGTCTTCCACTTCGCCTTAGAGATAAAGAAAAGGCGTTATGTGAAGGATATGGGAGACCGTCTACGCTGTGTAGATCAGGTATTTGTGGAAGAGTTGGATAAGGCTAGAGAAAGGGAGATGGTTGAAGTTTGAGTTATTAGGGAGAGGTTGGGGGTAGAAGTGCTCAACTTATACCTAACAGATTATCCAACTGTCGACAATTTTTTCAGCCTTTTCTCCCTTTGCAGCTACTAAAAATTTGGCATCATTATCTACTCCAGAAGTTATACTTCCCAGAAGCTCAGCATTCACTCCTTCAGGAGCAGTATTAGCAGTCAGTGGCTGCACATCAAATCCTTGAGTGATAAGCATTGCATCAAGGCCACGATTACCACAATTTGCAGGGCCATTTGCTCCTAAATTAAAGTAATGCCTGTTAATGAAAGAAGCGTTCTCCCAAAGGTCTCCCATTACTATTACAACATTTTCGGCAAGACCACTCAGTTTTTCAAATATAGCCGTTTTAATCTTCATTGGAACTCTATGAAGACAATAATTTGCAGTCACTACAACTAAGCCCCTCGCTTGTTCAGGGGTTAGACTTATTTTATTTACACAATTCAGCATATCTCCATAGGCTACCCCATAGCTCGACTCATTCCCTCCAGAAATTGCATCAAGCGGATCTTCAATCAGACTATCGCCAACAGCGTAGCCTCCATCTTTTAATCTGTTAAGCACATCTTGTGGAAGTTGGCCCTCTGAAATAGTTTTATAAAAAGCATGTGTACCTTCAATCCCAATCATTCTGAGTGGGCCTTCGTGATTTGCAGAAGCGATACCCATAGTGTTCATGGCTGTTGTTGCTCCAGTCCCAGCTCCAAGATCAACAATTGTTAAAGGAAGGTGTTTAGCTCCTTCACCCAAAGCAGACACAAGTTCACCGATCATCATATTTGATGCTCTAAGATGAGCCATGCCAGCCCCTGCATCTTGATCAATTAGTTCCCTCAAAGATGCTGATCCTTGCAGCATGTCATCTCCAGTTGTCATAACATTAGAAGTCCAACCGCGGTAATTAACATCCGCTATTAATAATTGTTCATAGCTTGATAGCGCTCCAAAACGGGTATCGGCGTGCATTACCTGGGCTATTCCTTCATGAGTTGTCATGGCTAAGGCATCTGGTAAAAAGCTAGCTCCACCAGGCTTAATGATGCCTTCCATAAGATCTCTACGAGTATTATTTAATGCCATTAGATCTACGTCTTTTCTTGATTCCATATAATCTGCACCAGTGCGTACCATATTTGAAGTTACTACATCTATAGCTTCTGCAGCTTGGGACGCAGTTAGATCTGCAAGGGCAGGAGGAAGCTCGCCGTCTTCATAGGCAGCAGCTGTATTATTGAGATACATTGCAGCCACACCATCAGAACCTTCAAATGGACCATATAAAGCACCGTCTGCACTTGCCTCTTTAGCATTTCTAAGCATTGCAGAACGTCTCTCATTATCTTCTACATTAGAAAGAACAGAATTCTCGTATTTATCTATAATTTGAGAGTTTAAAGACATATCTTAAGAGTTAATATAACAAATAGGCTTAACTATAGCAGTTAAGCGGCTTTCGTCAAGTCTGGAGCCACCTATCGGAGTCGAACCGATGACCTACCGCTTACAAGGCGGTTGCTCTACCAGCTGAGCTAAGGTGGCACATTTTTCCTGCAAATTTTCAAGTGCCTCAATTCGAAGCCCCCGCATTCTATTTAACTTGCTATGTACTGTCAATTTTTTTTATGAAATGTTATCCTCTGAGCCAATGAATGAGCTCAAAAAACACTTTCCGGCTATCCAAGAAAATGAAGTCCTCGCCACTTACACCACCTTTCAGGTTGGTGGACCGGCAGACTTCTTTTACAGGCTCACAGACAACCGGGAACTCCCAAGGCTGATCCAAGCTGCCCAAGACGCCCAAATCCCCTACTTCCTCCTCGCAGGGGGCTCAAACGTGCTTTTTGATGATGCAGGCTTCCGCGGTCTAGTCATCAAACTAGAAGACGCCGAAATTACAGTACAAAACGAACAAATCACCGCCTCATCCGGCGTCACAGTCGCCAAATTCCTCCAAACCGCAGTCGACCACGCACTTACAGGCATGGAAGCACTAGTCGGCCTCCCCGGCACAATCGGCGCTGCAGTACGTGGAAATGCCGGCTGCAACGGTCTCGAAACCAAAGATATCCTGCTCAAAGCCACAATTTTCAACCCGGAAACCGGCAAAACCACTGAAGAATCCCCAGAATACTTCGATTTTGACTACCGCTACTCAAAACTAAAAGAATCGCCAGAAATAGTGCTCCAAGCCACTTTTCAGCTTCAAAAACGCACTCAAACTCCCGAAGAACAACTCTCCACAATGCAGGAAATCCGCTCAAAACGTGTAAAAGCCCAACCATTCGGCCTCTCAATCGGCTCATTTTTCAAAAACCCTAGCAAAGAAATCACCCCAAAAGCCGCCGGCCAACTAATCGACGAGGCAGGACTCAAAGGCAAAACCATCGGCAAAGCCCAAATCTCCGAAAAACACGCCAATTTCATGCTAAATCTGGGAGGTGCCACTGCCGAAGATATCAAACAATTGGCCCGTCTGGCCCGCGACACTGTACAAAAACAAAGCAAAATCACCCTTCACGAAGAAGTGCAGATCCTCTCCCCTATGGGCAAAACAGCACTTTAGCCTCAAAGAATCACTCTCCAGCCTTGAAATAATGCCCATATTTTGCTATAATAATACTTGATAAATTATTAATTACCCCTATGAAAACACTCAAACAGACATTACTTGTCTTCGCTCTCATGGTTGGAGCAATCTCTCTATTCTCTTTCTTGCCTGCTGCAAGCGCTGCTATCCTGTCAGGACAGGATAATCCAAGCGAAATTGCTGGTGCAACTGGAGGAGAAACATCAATTCGTGGTCTCGTTCTCACAATTATCAACTATTTCCTAACATTCTTAGGACTGGTTGCTGTGATCATGGTGATCTACGGTGGTGTAACTTACGTTATCTCAGCGGGTAACGATGAAGCAGTTGGTAATGCTAAAAAGATCATTCTTTATGCTCTTGTTGGTATCATCATCATCTTGCTCTCATTCGTTCTCGTCAACGCTATCCTCGGAGCCGGAACCGGTACAGAGGCTTAGTTAGAAGTAAGTTTCATAGGCTTATAAATAGACCGCTTTAAACCCCATCACTCTGATGGGGTTTTGTTCTATAGGGTAGAAATTTTATTATCTAGGCCCTCTAAAAATTTACGAAACATCTCACTGCTCAATTCTAATGTGGCAGTGTTTCTATTGGGGTGAAAACTAACTATCTCCGCATTGTATACGTCAGCATCAACAAACACCTCTACTTCATGATTAGAATCATTCAATAGTCCAAAAGGAGAAACAGCTCCCGCTTCAAGACCTAATTTCTCTTCTAACGCTTCTGCACTTGCAAAGCTCACTCTCTTTTCTCCAATTATTTCTCCAATTTCCTTTAAGTCAGCTCTTTTTGCCGCAGGAAGCACTATTAAAAAATATCGTTTCCCCTTTTTGTTCTTTAAGAAAAGATTTTTACAGGCAAGTCCCGGAATATCGCCACAATATTCATCTGCTTCTTCGCATGTGTATACCGCTGGATGTTCATGTATTACATAATCTATTTGCTTCGTCTTTAGGTATTCTTCAACATTAATCATATTTTTATTTACAAAGTAGCTACATCCCCCACCGCAACCTCTTCCTCCTCCCGCACCACGGCCATATCATCTTTTACAATTATCTTGTCCTCCAACACCTCTATAATATTTTTAGCTGGAATTAACCTCGTTTCAAACTTAATTAATCCCAAAATAGTCCGTCCCACATAAAGTTTTTTGATTTCCATTGTTTTGGAATTAACCGAAAAATCCAAAACCTTACCAAGTACCTTACCTTCCTCAGTTTCCACCTTATTCCCCGAAATCTTCACCCCCGAATCCTGCACCTCTTTCACTCTCAACACATCTTCACTCTCCACAATTGCATCATGATCGTGCACACGAATAGCATCTCCCCAACTCAAAACATCAAAAGGCACAATCACTTTGCCCTTATCCACCACAAAGGCGATAACCTTACCTCTCTCCGGATCCATCACCACATCCTTTACGCTCGCAATCGGCCGAAAGCCTTCTTCTGCCAAGATTGGAGTGCCAATTATTTTACTGTAAAACTTTTCCATAAATAGTGAGTTTCAAATTCCCCTTAACAATACAGTAGTTATTATATAGAATCATCCCGTTCCATCAATGTCGGGGTGTAGCTCAGTTGGCTAGAGCGCGCGCTTTGGGAGCGTGAGGCCGGAGGTTCGAGTCCTCTCACCCCGACCAAATTGAAAAAGTGGCTCCACATTTATGTGGAATCAGTTTTTCAACATGGCAGTGAAAAGACGAGAACCATAGGTTGGATCGCCCGAGAGGGTAGTGTCGCGTAGCGACTTCCTCTCACCCTCTCTATTTACCCTCAAATCCCCACTCTTCAGCATTGATAATACACCCAATAAATGTTATAATACTTAGATAACATTTAATCAAATCCAATGCTGGACGACGCAGAAATAGGACCAATATTCACAACACCAGAGCCGTTTAATACTGAATCTGTAAGCAAAGAAGCTCAACCTTTTACCTCTAAATGGATAGAAGAAGAAGGGCAATTATCCGGCGATGCTTACACCAAAATGTTAGATTTCTTCATGGATACAATCCTTATTTCTGAACAAAACCATGAGCGTGAAGCAGTTATGACCGCTGTTCACAGCACTTTGGACAGTGTTCTTACTGGAAATGATGCCCCCCACAAAAAACTAAAAGTAATTGCGGAACTTTTACGACGTATGGCCAAGGCCACTAGGAAACTTGCAAAAGACGACAAAATGCAAAAATTTATTGAGGGACAAATCGAGGAAGTAAGAAAGACTCTTAATATGGATTCTGGCTTCAACCAATTT
Source organism: Candidatus Altimarinota bacterium (assembly GCA_016763975.1). Taxonomy (GTDB): domain Bacteria; phylum Patescibacteriota; class Gracilibacteria; order UBA1369; family LOWO2-01-FULL-3; genus NORP293. The sequence continues at coordinate 3,251 of JAESSS010000024.1, read as the reverse complement.
CCGGATTCTCATCCACAGTAACCACAAAACTCTCCTCCAATTTCAAGCTCCCTGTTTTCCACAAGTTTTGCACCAAAGGCTCGATAGATACCCCTAAAATAGGCCTCATCAGGAAAAATATTACTTAAGCTATCCATAAAGCTTGCAGCTTCCCTCAGCGAAAAAAGTCATCACCCAATCTGCCGTCGCCACCTTCGACAGCAGCTCGAATAGACCCCGACCAACAATGTGCAAAAGTCAAAAACTATTTTTTCTCCCACCTCCCCACGCCCTTCGGACTACCTTCCAAAATCCTCTTCACATTATTCGCCACACTTGGATATTTTTCAGCATCCACAGCTTCTTCAACATTTCTCAAAACCTGAACCAAGTCGGATTGGTATTTTTCATCTATCAAATCAATATTTCCAAAAACTTTTAGCATGTGCAAAGTCGAGAACTCGTTCACACTCGCCAATTCTTTAATTTTCTCTTCCAAAAACTCTCTTCCAGCCTCAGTCAGCAAAGATTTTTTCCTATTCCCAGCAAATACACAATACAGTGCACGCTGATCGTTTGCCTGATCAATACGGAAGCTCTCAGACTTCTCTACCCGACGAATGATATCGAGGGCATCTTCACTATTGTTGCGTCCCACACAGGCCAAGAAACTCTCCCAGCTCACCAGACTCTTCTTGGACTCTGTCTCATATTCTGCCAACACCTCCAACTTGTCCGGAGCCGATGAATTTATATAAAAAGAAAATGCCACAACCTTGTCAGTCGCACAGTCCGCATTATCAAATTGTGCTTTAATCAATTTCCAAGCCTTCTCATTATCCATCTTGGCCAACAATGACAAAATCGTATTCTTCACACCGCGAGCTTTGATCGAAGCCGCTGCGATTTCCGTATAACTTCCCTCAAATTTCATACCATCATACTTTTCATAAAGGTGATAGAGCTCGCCTTCATAATGTTCTGCAATCGCAGTTTTAATTTTCTTCACAGCATCATACAAATCCTGATACGCATGCGCAAAACGTTTGTCCTCTACCTGTTCAAAAATCGCCAAAATTCCAGTTCCCACCGACGCCATCAATTCCTCATCCTTTAGTACAGCAAAATATCTTTTCACAAATCTCTCATCCACTTCCCCACCTTCCAAAACCTTCATCTTTTGCATTTCCGCCAACTTAGCAAAAGCCATGTGTCGATTGACTACATCACTATCTTTTTCGAATTGTAAATAAAGCTGATCCTCCGTCGTCTCATGAAAAACCTTCGCAAAAGTTTTATATTCTCTGTTCAAAGACAAAAACGCCGGCTCATCCACATCCTCAAACACAATTTCCTCCTCAGCCTCATCCACGTGATACATCACTTCCGCAATGTCCTCACCACTTTCAGAAACCAAGGCCATCACAAAAGGAAACTCCCAATGTAGGCCTTCCGTAAACCCTTCCTGCCTCAATTTTACAGTCAATTTTCGATCCTCATAAGTGCTGCTAACGTGAATTTTCGGATAAGAACGTTGTTTCAACCAAGCCTGCGCCATATGCCCGAAATCCATCTTGGACGCCTCTTCCATCGCCTCAACCCACTGCGCCCTCGACGCATTTCCATGAGCATAACGCCTGTGATAGAGGTCTAATCCCTTCACAAACAATTCCTTGCCCATCAAAGTCTCAATCATCCTCACAAACTCCGGCGCCTTCACATAAGTCACTCCAGTAATTAGTTCATTTGGATCATTAAACCCATCCGGTTCAATCGGCATCGACGCCACATTGTCATCCGCAGCAAAAGTCCCTCCTCCCGGCGCCAAAAACCCCAAAACCTCATCCAAACGCGCATAATCTTTTCCAAACAAAAATGAATGATATTCCTGTTCAATAAAAACCGTCACCGCCTCATTCAACCAAATCTCGAAAGGCGAACGTCCAGTCACTTCCGAACCATTCAAATTGTGATAATACTCGTGAGCCTTGACTCGAATCATATATTCAAAAGAACCATCAGTCATTTCATTGAAAGGCATAATCCTGTTAGTCGTAATTGTAGTGTTTCCCACATTTTCCATGCCTCCAAAATCCGAATTCTGCATGCCAATTTCTCGATAAACCGTTCCAGTGTATTTGTAACCCCAAGTCGCTCCTTCCTCCATCTTCCCCGCCTCATCATAAGAACCCTTCTCCATCAACTCTTTAATTTTCAGAGATTTTTCAGCATTTTCATATTTATTTGGTCCTGTAAAAAGATAAACCCACATAATCGCATCGTGCAAAACATCCAACGCTTCATGCGCAATTTTTTCATCAGAACCAGGCGGTACCAACAATTCCAACATAAATTTGTCGCCTCCAGGATAAATAAATTCTCTTTCAAAAGTGCTATAAGATCCCACTCCCAAAAAGAAAAGATAAGTCGCCATCGGCGTCACATTATTTTCATATTTAATCTTGGCCCTCCCCTCCCCCACGGACTCCACCTTCACAGAAACATCCCCATTCGAAATCATATTTGTATACTTTTCATTCGCAATAATCTCCGTCGAATAAGTACATTTCGCAGTCATATCATCGATACAAGGAACAATCCTCTGAAAACCCCACTGCTGACACTGAGTGATCTGCTGACAAGGACATCCCTTCGGCGTTTCGTCATAATAAATCCCCTCCAAAATGTTGCGAGTCGGCCGACAAATTGATTTAGTTTTAATTGAAAATTCCGCACCCTTCTTTACTTCATCAAAATGAACTTTCAAAATATCATCTTCATATTGATACTCCCCACTCACCTCCAAAATCTCCAAATTCTTCGCATTCAACTCCAACTCACTAATGTCCTCCAAGGCCTCCATCCTAATCTCACTATCCACCACAGTATGATCATCAAACACATCAAAACTCAGATCCATATGCAGCACTTTTACTGTTAGATCCCCAAAATCTTCCGGATAATATTTAAAAACTCGTTCTTTTTTCATTGCGAAAAATCTACACTAAGTTCTGAAACGAATCCACAGCATTCAACAAATAAGCCTTCATAAAAGAAGATAGAAAGCTTGACTTAAGAAGGAAACCAGGCCCGGGAAGCGGCGCGCAGGGCGCCGCCTCCCGTTAACCTAGCGAGACCGGGACGGCCTCTGGACGGGAGCTAGTGAATACTAGCTCCCATTGGTGTAGTACTTCGCCTTGGCGTCGTACTTCATGTGTTTCCGGTACGGCGGGTAGTCCAGCGGAGAGGGGTCGTAGCCGCGCGCCTTGTTT
>JAESSS010000023.1 GCA_016763975.1 Candidatus Altimarinota bacterium | reverse complement strand
AATGCCGCAAGGTGGAGCCAATCTTTAAAACCGGTCTAAGTTCGAATTGAGGGCTGCAACCTGCCCTCATGAAGTTGGAATCGCTAGTAAACGCGCATCAGCAATGGCGCGTTGAATATGTTCCTGGGTCTTGTACTCACCGCCCGTCATGGCATGGGAGGAAGTAATATTGGAAGCCCCTCTAGTAATATGAGGGTCCATAGTAGGACTTCTGACTGGGCTAAAGTCGTAACAAGGTATCCGTAGGAGAACCTGCGGATGGATTACCTCCTTTTCAAAGGAAAACAGGACCGCTTTTGTGATTTGCTTAAGCACTCACAAGAGACGGATTCCAGTCGAAATCTTGGGTTACAAGATATACATACGTTATGAAGTTTCTCTATTACATTCTGGGTGTCAATATGCGAGAAGTCCCATTGATTGGGGCTTTTTTTGTACTATTTGTTTTTCAGGAAAAATAGCGTTGAAATACCTCAAGCTTTTGCGTACTATGCTTTCGCATATGATCGTGGGGCTGTAGCTCACTTGGCTAGAGCGCCTCGCTTGCACCGAGGAGGTAAGGAGTTCGATTCTCCTCAGCTCCACCAAAAAAAAATCTTTTGGTTTGCGATCATCGTCTAAAATCTTCTTCAGTTGTAGGCCAGGTGTATGGAAAGGGAACGGGGTCTATTTCTTCTCTGATTATTTCTTCCTCTCTTGGGTTTATTTCGAATCTTTCCTCTGGAATTTCTGTTCTGATAATAGGATCAATGATGATTGTTTCCCGGATAGGTCTTCGTATGAATTCTTCTGGAATGAATTCCTCGAGTGGAGGTAATTCTTCTATGAAGTATTCGGATTGATAATCTTCTATTCTTTGGAAAAATCTGTCTGCATCTCTAAAGATGTCTTCAGATTCTTCGAGATAGAATTCTTTGTTTTCTATAAAGTCTTCTTTTCTTTCATTTGCAAAATCTTCTACAAAACGTTTTCTTGTTTCTTCGAATCTGTTTAATTCAATTATTTCATCATCAATATCTTCATCACTAAATTCCTCCATCCTTAATGCTTCTACTGATGGTGCGGCTATGGAAGTTTCAAATTGAGCTACTTTGTTTAGTGCAATGTCAGTTAGTTCGATCATTCTCACTGTTTCTACAAAAGTGCGACTGTCCTCTTGTCCTCTTAATTCTAGTTCTTCTAATTCTGTCATTCTGCGGTTTGCCATTTTGTTATAAAATTTCGCATCGTCTTCTACGAAAATTTGTTCGACTTTTTCGACACTTCTTTTGACAGGATAAAACAAATCTCCCTGTACCAGTCCTTCGGCGTTGTAGGCATAAAGAGTTGTTGAAGTTAACATTAGTACTGATAGTGCTGATGCCATTTGTAATTTAAATTTGATGGCTGGAGCAATATAACGTTCAAAAAATCCTGGTTGTGGGTAAAGTTCTTTGTGTTTGGCTTTTAGTTTAGCCTTCAGGACACGATCAAAGTTCTTGCTAGGTTTTGCATTTTTAGCGAGGTCTTTGAGTAGTGCTTCTATTTTTTTGTCAGGTTTTTCAGTCTTCATTGCTGTAGTTAAGTTCGAATAATGTGCCTTTTAGGCTTTTGAGAGTGCGGAATACTTGTACTCTCATTTTTGCTTCGTCTGAGTTTAGGATTTCGGCCATTTCTTTATAAGAGTATCCGGAGAAGTAGCGTAGGCTGATTAGTTCTTTTTTTTGTTCTGATAAGTTGCTCATTGCTTCGAGTAATTTTTCTTTTTCCATTTCTCTTCCTGTGTCTTTTTCTACGTTTGATTTGTCAGGGAGAATGTTGCTTAGTTTGTCGAGGTCAGCTTTTGGTTTATTTTTCTTTGCTTTGAAGTGATCGATCATGTGGTTTTTTGTGACTCTGAATATCCATGATTTGAATGTTCCTTTTTCTTCAGAATATAGATCGAATTTTTCGAGAGCTTTTAGAAATACTTCTGAGACAATGTCTTCTGCCAGTGCTCGGTTGAATCCAACTCTATTGTAAACATAGCCAAATATCCTTGGCATATATTCTTCGTAGTATTCTTGGAATTTGTTGTAGTCTGACATGGTGGTATACTTCTATTTGTGTTTAATATTACATCAAATTTAGCTTAAAAGTAAATGTTGGAAGTTTTGTTCTCATTGGTTTTTGTTTTATTTATTGTTTATGCTCAGTCATCTTGGGTAATAATTTTGAGTTGGGTGGCATTGGTGGTGCTCTTGTTGCCGGGTTTATACTCTATGATAAAAGGTGCTCCTTATATCCCAAGTACAAAAAATAGAATTGAGGCGATCTTAAAATTGGGTGATTTTGGGGAAGGGGATCGTGTGATTGATATTGGTTGTGGGGATGGCAGGGTGATTAGGGCTGTGGCAAATGGGGGAGTGGGGAGTGCTGTGGGGGTTGAATTTTCGATTCCTACTTATTTGTTAGCAAAAATTCAGTCTAAACTTAGAGGGAAAGGGGAGAAGGTTTATTATAAGGATTTTTGGAAAATGGGTTTTTCTGAACATGATGTGATTGTTTGTTTTTTGTTGGATAGTTCGATGAAGGAGTTTGAGGAAAAGATTTGGCCAAATTTGGCTAAGGGAACACGTGTTATTTCGAATGAATTTCAAATGAAGGGTGTTGAGACACTTGATAGAGAGGGGCAGGTTTTTTTATATGTGAAGAAATAATTGACTATAACTATGCTTTGACGTAGTTTTCTCTCTGCAAAAATAAGGGCGATTAGCTCAGTCTAACTGAGAGAATATACTTTATGAGCATAGATACAATAAGGGCGATTAGCTCAGCTGGTTAGAGCGCTACACTGATAATGTAGAGGTCCCAAGTTCAAATCTTGGATCGCCCACCATGTAAACTTTGACATCACTTCGTTGTTTGTCTTAGTATTGGTTCGAATTTATTTAATTTGTCTTTATGGAAACTGGTGATTTGCTTGATGGAGATAGCACATTAAGGGAACTGGGAATAGGTGAGGGTAGTATTTTGCATGCTGCGGACTTAGCTGAGTCGCTATCTGTGTGTGGTGGTCTTTTGGATTTGAGCAAAATTAATCCGCCTAGTAGGGTGAACTCTAAGCCCTCAAACGTGAAGACTTTGAAGGTTGGTGGTGATACGACTTTTATTTATGTTGCTAATGTTGATCCTTTGGATTTGTTTTCACCTATACCAGAGGATATTCTTTCTAAGGTTGGTGAGGTAGTTGATATTGTTTCTGATAGTTGTGATGCTATGGTTGAGTTGTTTGCTCCAATTGGTAGATTTATTAATGTGAATAGATTGCGTCAAGAAATGTCTGGTTTGCCTAAGGGTTTTCAGGCTGAGGTCGTTAGGTCTGATGGGGTCGACTGTGAGGTAGCGAGGCTATTTGTTCCTAGGCAGGAAGAGTTTTCCGAGGCCTTGAGGCAAAGGTTGCGTAGCTTGATAGAGACTTTTGAACTTGATGGAGGGTATATTACTGTAACTGATAATAACGATGAATAGATTTGTGGTCTTCGCTATTGGTTTCGTTGTTACTATCTTGATTTTGAAGTGTCGGTGGAAAATTAAGGAGTTTACGGGGGAAATTGCCTTTGCGGAGGCGTATTTGGGCGTGGGGGGCACTAATAGATTTATTATATTGATGGCGTTTTTGGTATTCGTGGGCTCATTGATGTATGCATTGGGCACAATTCAGGGTATTTTGAAGGGTACAGTTGGTAGGTTTTTTGGGGTTTAGCAATTCCCTTAATTTAGCCTCGAAAAAAGTGTTGACTTTGATTAGGCTCATCCATATAATCCAGGGGCATTAAATTTTAGGACTTAACGAATTCACCTATCTTTATGCGAAAAAACCACTCAATACCCTTAAGGCTAAAAAGTTGATTCTCAATTTTATTT
>JAESSS010000022.1 GCA_016763975.1 Candidatus Altimarinota bacterium | reverse complement strand
TCGCCATTTCAGACAAAGCCTCATCAACTTTGGCAACAGCCATATGAATACCGGTTTTCATCCTCACTGGATTAGCCCCAGATTTCAAATGCCTCAAACCACTTTTGATCATTGCCTCTGCAAGCAAAGTCGCAGTCGTAGTACCATCTCCGGCAACATCATTAGTCTTCATCGAAACTTCCTTAACCATTTGTGCACCCATATTTTCATAGGGATCTTTTAGTTCAATTTCCTTCGCGATAGTAACACCATCATTAGTAACCAAAGGTGAACCATAACCTTTTGAAAGCACCACATTACGACCTTTTGGCCCCAATGTAACTTTTACCGCACTAGCCAACTGTTCCACTCCACTTAACAGTTTTGCACGTGCATCATCACCAAATTGAATTTGTTTAGCCATAATAATTTAAATTAAGTTAATTTTGCATAAATATCTATATTTGAAAGAATCGAAACATCCTTTCCTTCAATTTTAACCTCAGTTGGACCGTATTTTGAAAACAAAACCACATCCCCAATTTCTACATCCATTGGCAAACGACTACCATCGTCCTTCATTTTGCCTGGACCAACAGCTAACACCTTACCTTTCATTGGCTTCTCCTTAGAAGCTGTATCTGGAATAATAATTCCACTAGCAGAAACCTCCTCCTTAACCGCTTCAACAACTATATTGTCACCGGTTGGAATAATTTTTGACATATTTTTATTTATTAAAAATTAGCACCCTGGATTATAGAGTGCTAACGACCAGAGTCAAGAGCAAAATCTTCTACTCCCTATCATCATCACCAGAAACCATAGCAGTAGGCTCAGACACAACAAAACAGGCCTCAGAACATTGTTTTGCACATCCCTCCACCACTATATGAATTGCATCTTTTTGTACTGCTTCCACCGGAGCTTTTGCACCATCACAAAAAGTAAGCCCCCCCATCATAGCAATCACTGCCCACCCCATTGATCCTGCGCTTTTAGGTTCTCCCAATTTATCAAGTGCCATATATTTTTTTTAAAAAACTAACTAATATATAGCAATCAAAATGTGATTTGTCAAACCGTTGGCTACCTACCGCTATCCTTTTCCCTATCAGAGCCTCTCCCAACAGGCACAGCATCAGTCTCATCAGCATCAATATCGATAGCGCCACCAGAACGATCAGAATCGTCAGAGCTTCCTCCAATAGATATAGCACTAGTGTCATCAGCATCAATGTCGATAGCGCCACCAGAACTTCCAGAACCTGCCCTCCTAGCATCACCACCTATTTTTAAACTAGAAAAATCTTCAGCATCAATATCAATGCCTGAACTTCTAGAACTATTATCAAAATCACTACCAAGACCCCAAAAAACTCGTCCCTCCAACAACTTAGGATTAGTCAAAACCGCCAACAACACAACAACAACCAAAACCGCAATCACATACCAGAAACTTTTGATAGTTTTGATCATCAGAAGTGAATTAGAAATTAACCAAAGAATCATAAAGCACCTCAATAAAAAACACAAATCATCACAAACTCAACAACCTTTCCCTCGTATCAAGAATAATCACTCTACTTTTCATACCATTCCCATCTTCCTCAAAATCTTCCCCCCATATCCAAGGATTAGCTTCCTTAACTGCCTGATGGATTCCAGCTCCCCTATCCCTAAAATCGCCCTTATATCTAAATTTCGGAGCATGTTTGCCACCAGCAAGCTCATCAACAACACCAACAAAATCAAGACCAGGCTTAGGCTGCTCTATCACTGCAAATAAACCATTCACCGCCATTTTAACTTCCATCGTTACATTGCCCACCTCACACCAATCAGAACCGTGTTCAATAGCATTACACATCCACTCTCTAATGAATCCTTTAGGCAACATCGCACCTCTCTCATCATCCCATGCTAACTTTAAATAAGCTTCCATTTTAGACATCAAATCCAAATCAATACGCATACCACCATAATAAAATTCACCTACAATCTTACTAAATTTACGCAAACGAGTCTTAAGCTCCTTTCCCAAATCTTCATCAAGAAATTCTAAACTCCGACCAAACGAAAAATCAAAATTCCATGCACAATCACCATTCGCAAAAGATCTTGATAACAATTCACACCCTTCTCTCTCAGCTTTAACAAAAACATGATCCTGATCAAACTCCCAAAAAATATGATTTTGAACATCAATCAATTCACTCTCCGCCTCCTCTACTGTAAGACCAGGTCTCAACATTGGCTTATCATTAATAACAAGAAAATATTAAACCAAAAAAAGCAGAGGCCGTCAAGCAACCCCTGCCCTCACGTGTTGACCCACCCCTTAATAAGTTGATGAATGATTTTTGCTGACTTGTGACAGTAAAAACTGAACATGTTCAGTTTTTATAGAGAGTCCTGCTATGCAGGACGAACGTCCTTTCTGTCACGGAAGCAAAAATTAAACAGCAACTTATAAAGCAAATTCCTCAACCCTCACCTCACGAATAACGTGAAGCTTAACCGGTCCAGGGTGTTGCAAGTCGTGTTCAATCTTTTTGATCAACTTGTGTGCCAATTTAACAGCACCCAAATCATCTAGCTTCTCTGGATCTACAAAGATCCTCACTTCAGTTCCCGCTTGAATAGCATATGCTTTCTTTACTCCTTCAAAGCTTGCACAAAGGTTTTCCAACTCATCCAAACGTCTGATGTAATTGTCCAAATTCTCCTTGTTAGCACCTGGTCTAGCACTTGATATCAAAGCTGCTGTCTGCACAATTTGAGCCTCCACAGTTTCTGGTTTAGGTGTACCACAATAAGCTTCAATACAATGTACAACCTCCGGAGTAAGACCAAACTTCTTCGCAATATCAGCACCAATCTTGGCATGATGACCTGGAACCTCGTGATCCACAGCTTTACCAATATTGTGTAATAGTCCCGCACGTTTACAAACATTCACATCGGCACCAAGCTCTGAAGCCAATGAAGCTGCCAAAAATGACACTTCCAAAGCTTGTTTAAGAGCATTCTGACTATTAACAACTCTAAATTTAAGTCTTCCAAGAATCTTCACAAGGTTAGGATGGAATCCAGTAACACCACTTTCCAAAACCGCTTTTTCACCAAGTTCTTTGATCAAAACGTTAACCTCAGACTTTGATTTTTCGACCACCTCCTCAATACGAGCAGGGTGAATTCGACCGTCCTCAATCAATTTCTCCAATGAAATCTTCGCGATATAACGACGTACCAAATCAAAACCTGAAATCACAATAGATCCAGGAGTATCATCTACAATCACATCGATACCTGTAATTTGTTCGAAAGCATTAATATTACGTCCTTCTCTACCAATAATCCTACCCTTCATATCATCACTAGGTAGGCTAACAATAGTCGCAGTAGACTCAGCAGTCGTTTCGGCCGCTACACGACTTATCGCGTCCGCCAAAATCCATCTCGCCCTCTCATCCGCTTTTTCCTTTAAATCCGCCTCAGCCTTGTTTATTTGCGCCACAATAGCTTCCTTGGCATCCTCCTCAACCTTCTTCAGTAGTAATTCACGAGCTTCCTCCTTGGTCAGCGCCGCAACTTTCTCTAATTGTTGAGATTGCATCTTATATACAGCCTCAACCTCCTCCCTTAAATCCTTCAACGAAGTAGCTTTGCCCTCCAAATCTTCTTTTAATTTGTCAGCATTGTCATTTTTATCATCCAAAGATTGCTCTTTCTTCTGCAACCTATCTTCAGTTTCATCTAACTTGTGTTGCCTAACTTGATCTTCTTTTTTTAGATCGTCCTGAAGCTTAATAGCCTCATTTCTAGCATCATAAAGAATTTCTTTAGACTTACCCTTAGCGTCACGCAAAATGCGTTCAGCCTTTTCAACTAAATCCTTGTTCTTTCCTTCAACTTCATTCTTACGATAATAATACCCAGCTGAACCACCGGCAGCTATTCCGATGATCGCGACAATTATAGAGGTAAACATACAAAATTTGGTTAGGTCATTGCCTAGCCTCAAGCTAAAGAAAAAATATCTCAAACCACTTAAAATGTGGGAAACCGTCTTCTAATTTTCAGTTATTATAGGGAATTCTTGTATATTTTCTGCGAAAATTTCTTCTTATTCTGCTTGAAACTAAAACATTTTATTTGGACCTAACTTTACCTGATGAACACTAAATGTCAACAAAGACTTTTGGAGACTTAGCTACAAAAACATCCCAAGGTCAAATGGAAAAGCCAAAAAACAGATAATATTTTAAGAAAATTTTAGATCTCTTTGTTTAAATATCAATTATGAGAAAAATAACACTAAGCATCTTCATATTCTTCAACCTAATGCCAAACTCACATGCACAACTACGCATTAATGAAATTCACCCCAATCCCACAGGAAAAGATTCAGGAAAAGAATGGATAGAAATCTACAATCCAACAAACTACACAATCCCTCTTGAAAATTGGCAAATAGACAACGGCAGCAAAATATACAGTTTTCCAGAAAAAGAAATCTTGCCCAAAACACATTTCATCTACAATCTCCCCCTCAAAAACAGCAAAAACACCATCATTATTTTTTCCAAAACCCAAAAAGACCAACTCTCTTACCAAAAATCCAAAGAAGGACTAAGCCTCAGTCACGTCACAATCAAAAGTGAAAATGCAAACAACAACGCCTGGATCTGGACAGAACCCAGCAAAGCTCTAGCAAATCCCATTTACCAAGAACTCACCGTACATATCACCCAAGAACCTCAAATCGCCAAAGAATATTATTTCAAACTAGATAATCAAAAAATATACTTCACAGAAAACTTCCCCCTACTCAAAGTACTTTTAAAGCCGGGAACAAAACTAACAATCCTTGTGAAAAAAGAAAAAAACAAACTCCAACTAATTAACTACAAACTCCTCGCCCTCACAAAAAAAGAGCCCCGACAAGCGAGGCCCCCTTATATTTATCTTTTGATCCCTATAATAATTCTTACATTAATCCTAAGTAAACCATTGTATTATAAATCATCTGCACAAACTCCGCCCTAGTCACCTCGTGCTCAGGATCAAATAAAGCCTTATTTGAGACAATACCTACATCTTTAGCCAATGCTGCATACGGACTGTACCAAGCACCTGCTGGAACATCCACAAAAGGATCGACAGAAACAGAAGAAGGAACATCAATATCAAAAGCCTCCATTACGATCTTTAAACCTTCAGCCTTAATCACATTTTGACCTGGATGATAAGAACCGTCATCATAACCATTTACCCAACCTTGAGCTTTGGCATAACAAACAAAAGGAGAAAACCATTGATCACCAACATCAGTGAAACAATCACTATAAACCCCGCTCAAATCCGCGTCAGTAGCCGAAGTCAAAATCGTCAACAACTCAGCCCTATTAACATTATTATCAGGTTTAAAAGTACCATCTTCATATCCATTGATAATCCCTGCATAAAGCAGTTTTTCTAAAGCATTAGCATGCACATGATCAGACATCACATCCTTGAAAATCTCATATGGAACAGAGAAATCTGAACAAGTTTCGCAATCCACAGGTACATCTGAACAAGTTTCACATTCTACAGGCATATCAGCCAAAAGCACTGAAGTCTGTAGTTGATCTATGTAACCACTTGTCGATGAAGAAAAAGAAGTGATCGCATACAAAGAGAATCCTGAAAACAAAGCCAGTACTGCCAAAAACGACATATGCCGAGGCGTTGTAGAAAGCTTCTGTTTCCTTTGTTCTGGCTTTTTCGCAGCCTTATTCGTTTTCTTTAATGGTTTTTTAGCCATAATAAATGAGTTAGTTAATTATTTTTTTAGGTAACGAGTATATTCAGATTCATAAATATGTAGAAAGGAGAGGGCCAACATCAGAACTAAAGGCCCTACAATTACACCTTTTAAACCTAGAGTGAAAATGCCTCCCAATATCACAAAGAAAGTCATCAAAGGATAAGTGTGTGCCTTGCCTCCAATAAGATATGGACGAAGGATATTGTCGATCGCTCCAACCAGGAAGAATCCCCAAGCAAAAAGGAAAATAGCAGCATACCACTGTCCCAAAAGAGCCAGAATAATCGCTGCCGGCATCCAAATCAAACCAGTACCAAACAAAGGAATCAGTGATAAGAAAGCCATTCCAGTTCCCCAGAAAACAGGATTAGATATACCCACAATCGCAAATCCAACACCTCCTATGAAACCCTGAACAATAGCCGTCAAAAACACCCCAAGCATAATCGCTTTGACCATTGAAGTAATTTTCGCAAAAAGCTCATTCTCATAAGATATAGGAATCGGAAGTAACAATCCAAGCTTGGCAACCAAACGTTCACCATCTTTGAAGAAGTAGAACATTGTGAAGAGCATCAACATAAATTCAAAAACGAAATTAGCAAATTTTGAAACAAAAGCTCCAACCTGAGTGAAAAGATAATCAGAGAAAGAAGCGCCCCACCCTAAAATCCTAGTTTTAAGATCAACAGCATCCAAATCAACAACAGGCAAAATCCTTTGAGTAATATATTGTTTCATATCATAAAAATAACCTCCCGGTTCCCACTGAAAATATTGATCAAAAACACCCGTATTAATTTTGGCCTGAATAACATCATAAGTCTCCACAGCCTCTACACCCAGAATCAAAACAAAGAAAGTTATCGGCGCCACAATTACAAGAACCACCAATAAACAAGCCGTCAACGCTGAGAAAATTTCTGCACCTCTAAAGAATTTAAGAATTCTACGATAAATTGGATAAAAAGTGATCGCCAAAACTCCCGCAACAAAAATAACAGTCAAAAACGGTGCGATAACACCGTACAACATATAAAGAGAACCTAATAAAGCTGCCAGCAGAAAAACTCCAGGCAAATTCTTCAAAACCAAAGAATAGGATTTATCATATTTCATCACCTTATCAGCACCTAATAAGTCTGAAGTACGCTGAGTCTTCTTTTTTGTAGAACGTTTTTTCATTAAATGAGGATTAATGAGTACGTAAAATTTATATCACGAGGCTCAATCCTTGTCGATATTTTTGCTAAGTAAAATCACAATCAAGCACTCAACATTCTATTTGCCCAACCCTGAACCAATATTCTAATATCTCTCGCAACCACCAAAGATTCATCAGAATCACCAGGACGTTTATCCCACCTTAGAGCAAAAGACACTTTTCCATCCTCACCAATGCTCCCTCTCCCTATCACATTTGCACCCGCATCCATATCAACAGACGTTGCACCCAAACTAACAGTTCTTTCGTCATCAGAGCCAGCAATTACAAATTGCCACCTCTCCAATTTCGCAATCTCTTCTTCATCACCAATAACATCTAAAGTCATTCCCATATACTTAAATTAAAGGTTCCTCAAAAACTGGATCTTCCGCCGGTCCATGATTAAACTCCCCTGCCTCATCCCAACGACTTAACAAGTCTTCAACATCCTTTCTCTTCTCACAATATTTTGCACGAGAGAGATCCAAAATCTGTGGTACGAAATGGTTTTTCACCTTTTCCACATTCATAGTTCTACCAGAAAAGGCTTCGCGAATTTCCCCATCCACAGACATTTTGCAATAAAACTCTCTCACACCAAGATTGATAATATCCCTTTCACTAAAGATCGGAGTGTATTCCTCAGCCAAAAACTTGGCATCGTCAGCACCAACACGGAAATTGACAATCGAACCAACATTTCCGAAAACTGTTTTACGCACAACATCATTTAACTGACCAACATACTGATGTGCAATCGTTAAGTTCAAACGATACTTACGCGCCTCAGAAAGAATCTCCGCAAAAGTATCAGTCGCAAAATTGTGGAACTCATCCACATAAAAGTAAAGATCTTTACGCTCTTCCTCAGGCATATCCGCACGACTCATCGCCGCTTGATAGAGTTTTGTGATAATCATCGCGCCAAGTAATCCAGAATTCTCCTCACCAAGAAGCCCTTTGGACACCTTCATCAAAAGAATTTTTTCATTATCCATTACATCGCGAATATCAAATTTAGACTTAGGCTGACCAATAATATTACGAATCATATTAGTAGCCACAAACTGCCCAACCTTATTCAAAAGCGGCGTAATCGCTTCAGCATCAAATTTTTCACTCCATCCGGCAAACTCTGAAACCCAAAAGTTTTTCACCACGTTGTCCTGAATCCTCGAAACTATATTCTGACGATAATTTTTGTCAGTAAGCATTTTTAAAATCGAAAGCACTGTCGTATCCGGACTATCCAAAAGCGCCAAAACCGTATATCTCAAAACGTGTTCCAGACGATCCGTCCAGTTTGAACCAAATAATTTCTTGAAAATCTGAATAAAACCAATCGTTACTTGCATTTTATGCTGCTCAGCAACATTTTCCATCGGATTAAAAGCAATTGGAAAGTTGGTATCAGAAGGATCAAAATAAATCACATCCTTCATACGATGTTCAGGAATCATTTCCATAATATTATCGACCAAATCTCCATGAGGATCGAGAACTCCCACCCCTTTGCCATTCATAATATCTTCTTTCACCAAAAGTTCGATCATTTTGGATTTACCAGAACCAGATTTGCCCACAACATATAAATGACGACGACGATCAGAACGTTTAATACCAAAAGTGTCGAAGTTGTTGTGATAGTTGGTAACTCCGAAAAGACTGACATCATCTCCTCCAATCTTCGGCAAATCCTGAGGCGCCTCAGATTTTTTGGACAAAACGTGAACCACATGCGGTACCACATCCGGATTCGGCAAATGATAAAGAGTCGCCAACTCTTTCGGCCCTAAGTAAAAAGGAGTAACGATCTTTCTTTTTTTGTAATCCGCCAAGAAAACCTTCTCCGCAACTCTCACCGGTTTAAGATCTTGGATATCCGTTTTATTAAACTGATAAAGACTATTAATAACTGCTCCCAATTTTCTTCGCGCCTCCATCTTATTTTTTGCAATGTAAGCCAATCTAACCGTACACAAAAATGGTTCACTACTAGCTTTTTCCAAAGCCAGCTTCTGTCTTTGTTTAATCACAGAACCCTCTCCTTTGATCCTCATCCTATCCCTCAAAGAGAAAATTTTCTTAAAACGATTCCATCTCAACGAAACCCTTCTCTTTAAATGATAAGCAGCGCTTTCTTCCTGTGGATTAATAACTATTTGCACCCACACTTGCTCGCCGGAACTAATTTTGGAAATAACTGAAAAAAGCCTACTTTGACTATCCTCATCAAATTCTTCATAAGACTTAAAAGGAAAAACATCCCCATACTTCAGCTTCATACGCACACCGGCAATCGATTTGTCACCACCCTTGTAAGCATCAACATAATCAACAGTTTCTTTGATTTCACAATCAGGATAAGTCGAATACAAAAGTCCTTCCACCGTCTCAAAAAGCCGATCCGGCACAGCAAAGAAAATATAAGTATATTGTTCATAACCGAGAATTTCCAAAGAAAGTGGCACGTTTTTGACCGTATTCTGCAAATTAACCAAAAGCTCCTGAAATATCTTCTCTTTCTTCTTAACGCCATCGCCTTGCGGCACTACCACTTGAAAATATTTCATATTGAATTAAATCTAGAGGAAATCATAACACATGCCCCTCAATAAATAATTTTGAATAGCCTATTTTATACCAAGAAAAGGCGACTTTGTCAACAGTCAGTCGAGGCTAATAAACTTCCTCACGATAACATTTTTCACAATAAACCTTCTCAGGACGCTCATTTGAATAAGAAGTTTCCATTTCAAGCCCACATTTATCACATTTCCGCTGCGACAAAGACATAAAAGCAGATCTCAAAGCCAATCTATCCAAATGCCGCTGTTTTGGACAACGTTTAGGCAAAGCAAAAGCACATTTTTCATAAAATTTGCGCTCCTCAGTCATAATCCCAAATGGCTTAGCAGTAACTTCACATTTCAGCGCATCAGCAACACCTTCATTTTCAGCACCATCAAAATCCTTCCACCTCAAACCCTTAGCCAAAACCTCTTCCTTTAATAAAGGGAGATACTCCACAGCAATCGATTCATTATAGGCAAAAGGCGATATCTCAGCTGGAAAGAACTGGCCCCATTCACCCGTTTTTCTCATATATTCAATAATCTTTGGCACTAATTTCTCATACTCTTCCTTGGAATACTGTTTATTCAAAATACAGTATTGTTTATGCCTCAGGCCAATACATCCAAAACAATCCCTCACATTGCTATTACAATAAGAAGAATAGATCAGAGCATCAATTCCATCCCACAAAAATGTTGAAAAAATACAGCGACTGACATCCTTGTAGAAAGCCATAACATTACAAAGCAACTCCCCATATTCCCCATTGGCAACACCGATACAATCTTTTGCCTCTGCCAACTGAAAACTATGACGAACATCCCTACAATCCGCTACACCCCAAACATCGTAACAATCTTTAGAATTAAAAATATAATTACCCCCAACATTTTCATTATTTGTTCCAATATACGAACGATGCGGCACTTCTAATTTTAATTTCTCAAATTTGGCCCAAATCGCCTCCAAACCGGCATCAGTACTGACATCAATCTCCCCCACTATTTTTTCATAATCCTCCTTGGAATACTGTTTATTAAGAATCTGATACTGAGCATGACTCAAATTACAACAAGCAAAACAATCCTGAGAATTATGCACAGCAAAACAAAACTTTAAACGCTGTGAATTCGAACAGTTCTGACAATAAAAACACTCATATAATTTGTCTGAATCAATACATTCCAAAGTGATTTCAGAATTACGAAGCAAAAGGGAATCCACAGATTTCTTACAAAAAAATGGATTACCATAATAACAATCCTCACAATTAATCGAACCACAAAGCAAATAACAATTTTTTGACTTACCAACTGTATTACAAAAATGACAATTCTCATTGAAATCCCCAACCAAAGCCATCCGCGGAACCTTGCCCTGTAACTCTAAGTACTGCTCAAAAAACGGTTTCTCAAAATCAAAATCTTGTCCATAATCACAAGCATTCCAAGAATCACCAAACCAAACCGAGGACTCATAAACAGGAAACTTAACCTTGTCATCATAAATAGAAACAATTTTATCACCGGAACTACTACATTTACGATAATAAAGACTACGCTCATTCCTGAAAATCATGCGATGCCTCATGCTACAAGATTCACACTTATGTGGATCCGGAATCTCAAACTTTTCACCCCCAATCAAAGGCGCACACTTATCATAAAGCTCCCTATCCTCAGCGGAAAAATCAAAATCCTCACCACAATCTGTACAAACTAAATTCATATTATTTTAAATTACTTTTATCACACAAAGCCATCCTTTCCTTGTGTCTCTGAGCAAAACACTTTCGTGGAAGTGGCAAATCATGTTTCTTATAAAATTCTAACTCTTTCTTGATCAAACGAAAAGACTTGCCCGTCACCTCACACTTCCTCAGGTCCTCAGCATCCTCCGCCGCAATCTCCTCAACAGCATCACGCCACTGCCAACCCTTAGCCAAAACCTCTTCCTTGTCCATCTCAAAATATTCGCTCGCCACAGTTTCATTATAACAATATGGAGAAATTTCAGTTGGAAAAAATTCCCCCCACTCACCCGTTTTTTTCATATGTTCAATAATTCGCGGCAAAAGCTCCCGATATTCCTGCTCCGTATACTGTTTATTAAAAATACAAAAACGTTTCTTTCTAATCCCCACACAGCCAAAACAATCACTACAACCAATCAGAAGAATCGAATACGAAACATCCGAACATCCACTAAAAACCACTGCGCAAAAAGCCAATTTATGAGAAGCAGCCCCTCCACCAAGACATTCATACATCAAATCTGAATGTTCACCCGCATAAGTGCAATCATAAGAATCCTTCAGGCCAGGGAATCCATTAAAAACATAACGGCAATCTTCGCACTCATTAGCCATAATATAACAATCAGTACAATTCTTGGAATGCAAAATATAATCCCCCGAACAATCCTCCGCCGAAACATTATGACTATCCGGCCGCTCCCAAGTTCCCCTCTCCTTCAAATACCTTTCCCTCAACTCTTCTAAATCAAATTCAGCCAACAACTTCTCATATTCTTCTTTGGAATACTGTTTATTCAATACACAATATTGCTTTTGAGTTAGGCCATAACACATAAAACAGTCTTTGCAGCCAATACAATCCTCCAAAAAATACGAATTACTACAATTCCTCGAATGCAAAGAATATTTCAAAGCATAACAATCCTCACAATGCACACATTCATAACAAAGCTCAGAATACCAAACAAAAAGACAATCCACACAATCCTTGCAACGCTCAGCCGTATAACAATACAAACAATCTTCCGCATAATTCCCAGCAAAACAGAGATAAGAATTCTTATTGTAGATGTTGTAATTGGTATAATCCGAGTTTTCACCATGAGCGGTGAACAAATTGGGATAAGGCACAGAGCGACTCAATTCATCAAATTGTTCGAAAAACGGCCTCGAGAAATCAAATTCCCTTCCATAATCCAAAGCATTCCAATCATCTCCCCACCAAATTTTTGAATCATAAACCACCATATCGTGGTGATCCCCAAAAAGTGAAATCATATCCTTGCCGCTCTTGTCACATTTCCTACGATACAAAGTCCTATCATTTCTCCAAGACAAACGCCTCTGCCTCCTACACGGCGCACAAAAACTCGGCTCCGACACATCAATACGTTTATAAAAAGCCTGATCCCTGCTATCAATCAAAAACTCTTGACCACATTGTTTGCACTGCTTATTCATGGTCGGAAATTATAGCAATCTAGACTCTATGTTACAATCAATCCTGAAATTCAACAAAAAATATGGCTCGAAACACTTCAAACTGGCTTCATTTTCATATCAAACTCTGGAACATAAACATCATTGAGTATTACGCACACGTAAGCTTGCTACAAATTGGCAAATCAATGACAAGCCTCTTCATACCAATTTACCTACTTTCAAACCTGAACTATCAAATTTGGCAAGTGATGTTCTTTTATTTCCTAACACAAATAGCATTCGTACCTGCAGTTCTCTTTGCGAGCAAAATAATTAAAAAAACAGGCTTAAAAAAAGCGATGGCCTTAAATTTGCCATTCACTGCGATTTACTTTTGGGCTATAAATCAAATGAACGGAGACTTTAAGAAAGACATACTTTTTATAATAACATTCATCCTCTTACAATCCTCAACAAGGGCAATTGCCAACGTCGCAAATGATATTTTCATGGCCAAGCACGTACTCAAAAAAGCCCCGGGAAAAATGCTCGCCTGGCTCAAAATAATACTAACAGTTGGCACACTAATCGCACCTCTAGTCGGTGGTGTTGTCACCTTCTTCTTCGGATTTGAAGCCCTATTCTATTCAGCAATAATAATTGTCTTGCTCTCAGCAATCCCACTATTAATTACCTGCAAATCACACTTCGAAATTAATTATAAACCCCAATCTTTAATTAAATTTCTTAAAGAAAAAGCCCGACCAAACTATTTAATTGCAGAGTTTGGAAACGTCTTCACAGACACAATAATGTGGATTCTGTGGCCAATATTCCTCTTTATCACACTAGACAACACAGCTGAAATAGGAACACTCGTAACAATTTCAGCCATAGCTTCTATCATTGTCTCATATTTGATAAGTAAGAGAATTAAGAAGCATGAAGCAAAAAAAATGATCCGCTGGGGAGTACGATCCTCAAGCGTCCTATTCTTCGCGAGACCCTTCTTTCTCCATCCTCTTGCTATCGGAACAGTCGACGCACTGTACAAAATAATCGATCCTATCTTCAGAATTCCCTATGACCAAGCTGCCTACAGACTTGTAATGAAAAATGAAAACCTCATCAAAAGAGCTAACATAAAACAATTAGTATCAGAAATATATTACACTTTGATCGTATCCCTACTCTTTATCTTCAGTCTTTTCTTCAAAGAACCTTCGAAAACCTTCTTCATCTCAACCTTCCTCCTTGCCGCCATTATGATGTTGCTCATGCAACGAATGGCACATGTGAAATTCAAAAAATCTGACATCAAAAATATCGACAGAGCCGAAAAAGAAGAGGCAGTAGACAAAAACATCGAAATAATCAAAAGAGGAGAGTTTTAATAAACCTCCTGCAAATAACACTTCTCGCAATAGACGTTTTTGGCCCTATCTTCAGCATAAATAGTCTGACAACCCTCTCCACATTTCCCACACTTTCGTTCATAAGATTTTAAAAATCCACTCATATCAATTCGATCTTTAATACGCTGATCAGGACAACGCAAAGGTTGAGGCAGTCCCATTTTCTCATAAAACTGCGCTTCCACAGGCATAATCCTGTAAGGCTGGCCCGTTACTTCACAATGCAAAACATCACCACCAGCATCAGCAACTTCCCGCACATCTTCACTCTCTGGGAAAATCTCCTGAGCTACTGTATCCGCATAAGGAAA
Organism: Candidatus Altimarinota bacterium; assembly: GCA_016763975.1. Taxonomy (GTDB): domain Bacteria; phylum Patescibacteriota; class Gracilibacteria; order UBA1369; family LOWO2-01-FULL-3; genus NORP293. Next base: position 11,367 of record JAESSS010000022.1, on the reverse strand, counting down.
AGGAGAAATCTCCATCGGAAAAAATTGTCCCCATTCATCCCACATACTTTCAATAATTCGCGCCACCAAATCTTCATATTCTTCAGGAGAATATTTTTTGTTAAAAACACAGTATTCCGCTTGATTCAAACCAATGCATCCGAACAAGTTTTTTGAACTGAAACAGAGATTCGCATAATAAACATCCGAACAATGCCAACATGAATCACAGACAATATTGTGATAAGCCCCATTGATTCCGATGCATTCATTACAAAGTTCACATTTATCATAACCGGTATGACTATTATCGATTGAAAAATGCGTATTGTCATGCTGAAAAGCATTGATACAACTCTCACAATCAGTACAAGCATATGCATTTTGTAAATTCTTGGAATTTCGATGTTCCGTACCTTCACAACTTTCACAATTCACTTGATATTGAGCTCGAAAAATCGCTTTTTCTCTTTTGAAATCATTCCATCCCTTCAAAATTTCTTTCCACTGTTTCGCTGATCCCAACTGTAACTTCTCTACATAATCACGATATTCTTTTTCCGTTTTCTGTTCATTAAAAATACAGAACTTTTTGTTTCTCAAACCAAAACAAAAAATACAATCTTTACAAGATTTCAAATCCATCGAAAATAAACATTCATCACAATTTTCACAATGATCCAAACCTACAGACTTATAACAATTCGCCGAAATCTGACATTCATAACAAAGCTCACAGTCATAACACCAAAAATAGTCCACACAGTCCTTGTTCTTAGTAGAATAACGCCCATACATACAATCTTCCTCATAGTGCGAACCAAAAAGAAGATAACAATTTTTATTAGCAAAAGAAAAATTACAATACTCACTGTTTTCCGACTGTTTATTGACCACACAAAGCCGTGGAACCTCTTTCATCAATTCCTGAAACTGCTCAAAAAACGGCCGTTCAAAATCAAAGTCCCTGCCATAATCCAAAGCATTCCAATCATCTCCCCAAAAACAATCCTGACAATAAACCACAAATGGAGCATCCGGCGCATAAGTCCCCACCGCAATCTTGTCACACTTATCGCACTTACGTTTATATAAAGTCTTTTCATTTCGAAATGCCAATCGCTTCTTTTGCCTTTGTAGATAGTCTTCCTGAGGAATCGGCAAAGAATACTTCTTGCCAGCAATAACAGGCGAAATCTGATCTAACAAAGCTTTTTGCGAAAAATCCATAAATCCAAAGTACTCCCCAAATGGAATTTTACAAAATATTAACTCTCCTGCTACAATCTACACCATGCCACGCAAAAAAACTTCAAAAAAGAAAGATCAAATAGAAATAACTCCAGAGGAAATTCTTCCCTCTCTTTTTCGCTCAAACATGCTGCGCATGATTCTTACCAAACACATCGAACTAAACAAAACAGCGGACACCAAAGCCAACATGCTAATGACTGCCGCTTCCATCGTCGCCGCAATCACAATCTCCACTGGCCCAGAAACACAAAATCTCGGCATGAACATAATTCTACTTTCATCACTGATCGCAATCATTTTTGCCATCCTGGCAATCATCCCAAAACCCTACCACAAAGGCTCAAAGTGCAAAAACCTCCTCTACTTCCGCGACTTTATCAAAATGTCCGAAGACGAATATGTCGAAGCAATGACAGAAATGATGACCGACAAAATGGCCATGTACGAACAATACATCCGCGACATCTACCAATACGGCGCCGTCACCCTACACAAAAAATACCGCCTACTCACCATTGGATTAATACTCTTCCTGGCTGGACTGGTTGTCGGAGGCGGGCTGAAATTACTTCCATGGCTCTAGCAGACGCAGCTGATAGTTCGCTCATACTCCAAATCAGTTCTGATTATAAAATGAGGTGAAATACGCAGTTCTGCAGTAAATTAAAATAATGAAGAGCTACAAATAAGTAGCTTAAGTTTTTTAATTTACGAAGAACAAGCCCGAAGGGTCAGCTGCGCAGAGTAAGTAGCTCTGCTGCTTAGCAGGCGCAGCTGATAGTTCGCTCATTTTATAATCAGAATGTTTTCCTCTCTTCTTTGCCATTCAAGAAAACCCTCATATCAGGCAAACACTGCATTTTGACTCTGCCATCAGCAGTTTCCACATCAAGTTCAAAAGCTTTTTGGGGTAATTTTTCGATATTTTCAAACAACGCCTCACGAGCATGAGCAATTTTCTCTTCTTTTTCCATTTGTGCTTCACGAAGTTTGTTATAAAAATCATCTTCCACCAATTCTGTCTTATTTTCCTCTTCAAAACCTTTCATTTGATCCCTCAAATCTTTGTAAGCCTTTTTTAATTCCAAATATTGAGCATCTTCAATCTTTTCTTCTTGTTTAATATCCTTCTTAATCCCCCTCAAACTCTCGCGAAGTTCGTTCATATCCTTCAATAAAATTTTGATCTTATCTTCAATCATTTGGAACAGGTTTTACAAAATATTTCCGCAAAAATTTACCAGAAATTAAGAAACTGAGCCACCGCAATCACTTGCAACAACTTCATTAATAGCAATAATCACAATAACCAAGGCGCTCCAACAGCCTCAATAGCATTTACAACCTCCACTCTATTAACATTCAATTCATGAAACTGGAGAGCCATGTCTTTTAAACCTCTACACACAAACTCAGGCGGCAAACAACCATTAGGATAAATCAAAATACAGGAAACCTTTCCATTATAAGGAGGCTTAGACCAATCGACAAAATGAGCCTTAACAACAAACTCTCTCCCATCCATCACACAAGGAAGCTCAAGTTCTCCACCAAATTTCTTAACAAAACCATCAAAATCAATTGGCTTTAACATAAAAAAACCACGCTCCCTCCCCAAACCAGCAGTATAAATTACTGAATCCATATCTGGACTCTCATCATCTGAACTCTCAATCTCTGAAGCATTAATCATAAAAAGAGTTTAACAAACATCAATAACCTAAGCCACTTGCCAAAAACACCTTTCTATTGCTTTTTTATATAAATATGTTAATCTCAGCATCCAAAATTTAAGTATATTAATGAGTACATTCAAAGATTTAGGCTTGAACCCAATGATTCTGCAAGCTTTAGCAGAAATTGGATTCGAACAACCTACACCAATTCAAAGCAAAGTTATTCCTCATCTGATCAACTCAGACAACGATATCGTAGCGCTAGCACAAACAGGAACCGGTAAAACCGCTGCTTTTGCCCTGCCTATCATTCAACAAATCGATGAAAATGAGAAACACGTACAAGCAGTAATCCTCTCACCAACACGTGAACTAGCGATCCAAATCGCCAAAGACATCAGCAAATACTGCAAATATCTAAAGGGTGTATCAGTTACAGCTGTTTTTGGTGGAGAAAGAATCGACATCCAATTACGCGCACTGAAAAGAGGACCACAAATCGTAGTAGGAACTCCGGGAAGAGTAAATGATCTGATTCGTAGAAAAGCACTAAAAGTAGATAACATAAAATGGCTAGTACTGGACGAGGCTGATGAAATGTTGAATATGGGATTCAAAGAAGAATTAGATGCAATTCTAGTGACTATGCCCCCTGAAAAACAGGTTTACCTTTTCTCAGCAACAATGAATTCTCAAATTCGTCGCATCGCTAGCAACTACATGACAAAACCTGACGACATCAAAGTCGAAGGTGCTGACAAAGCCACAGACAACGTTCAACATTTCTTTTATGTTGTTCACGAAAAAGACCGTTACCAAGCACTAAGACGTATCGCCGACATGAACAGCGACATCCACGGAATCATATTCTGTAGAACAAGACGCGAAACTGAACAAGTTGCCGCACAGCTAATCTCTGACAAATACTCAGCAGAAGCCCTTCACGGCGAAATCACTCAAGACAAAAGAACTCAAGCAATGAACCGTTTCCGTCAAAAGAAAACTCAACTACTTGTCGCAACCGACGTTGCCGCTCGTGGAATCGACGTAGACAAGCTCTCACACGTTATCAATTACAACCTACCCGAAAGCACAGAAGCTTACGTACACCGTTCTGGTCGTACAGGAAGAGCCCACAATCAAGGAATCTCTATTGTATTGGTAAACATGCGAGAAACTTACAGAATTAAACATTTAGAAAAGAAAATCGGCAAAACTTTTGAAAGAGGCAAAATCCCACGAGGTGAAGATATTTGTGAAGCACAACTATTTAGACTAATCGACAAAATCTGCGGAACTCAGGTCAACGAAGAGCAAATCAGCAAATATACAGAGTTGATTGAAAAGAAATTCGAAGACATGGACAGAGAACAATTGATTAAAAAATTCGTTTCTGTAGAATTCAACAGATTTTTAGAACACTATCAAGGTGCAGAAGACCTAAATTCCAACGTAAACAAACCCGGTGGAGGTGGACATCAACGTCGTACAAACTACCGAGGTAGAAGTAGTGGAGGCGGAGGACATCATCGTCGCCGACACAGTGGAGGTGGAAGTGGAGGTCACTACAGAAAGCGCCACTAACATTTAAATAACAGAAAATATGGATATCTATAATGTTGCCATTGTAGCTCACGTAGATCATGGCAAAACAACTCTAGTGGACGCACTTCTCAAAGCCAGTGACTCTTTTGACGAACACAAAGGAATAGCCGAACGCGCTATGGACAGTAACGACCAAGAAAAAGAACGTGGAATTACAATTTACGCAAAAAATGCCGCTATCACTCACAAAGGCAAAAAAATTAACATTGTAGATACTCCGGGACATGCCGATTTTGGATCAGAGGTTGAACGTGTATTGAGAACTGTTGACGCAGTTATTTTGGTTGTAGACGCTTATGAAGGACCAATGCCACAAACTAAATTTGTATTGAGAAAATCACTCGAACTTGGACATAAAGTTTTGGTTGTTGTAAATAAGATCGACAAACCAATGGCACGTGCTGACGAAGTAGTTGACCTCACTTTTGATCTATTCTCAAACTTGGGAGCAAGCGACGAACAACTAGATTTCCCATACATTTATGCAGTAGCCAAAGACGGAGTAGCTGTAAAAGAACTTAACGACGAACAGAAAGATATCACTCCATTGATCGACTTTATTATTGAACACGTAAAACCTGCAGAACAAAACATCGACGCTCCATTTAAGATGCAACCGGCAACTCTAAAATACGACAACTTCTTAGGAAGAATCGCTATTGGAAGAGTTTATGAAGGAGTTTTAAAGACAAATGAATCAGTAACAATAATCAAAGCTGACGGCACAAAATACACTGGCAAAGCTAGCAAGTTATTTTCTTTCGAAGGAATGGAAAAATACGAAGTCCAAGAAGCCAAAGCCGGAGATATCATCGCTATCGCTGGCCTACCTGACATTTATGTAGGTGAAACAATCACAACTGATGCAGACACAGAAGCACTACCGGCAATCAAAGTAGATCCACCGGCCCTAGCAATCGAATTCATGGTAAACGACTCCCCTTTTGCTGGACGCGAAGGTGATTATGTCACCGGTCGTCACATCAAAGATCGTCTACAAAAAGAGCTAGAAACAAACGTCGGACTAAAAATCGAACCTGTCGAAGGCAAAGATTCAATCAAAGTATTTGGTCGTGGAGAAATGCACATCGCAGTATTGATCGAAAGTATGAGACGTGAAGGTTTTGAGCTACAAATCTCACAACCAGAAGTAATCATGCAAGAAATCGATGGTCAACAACATGAACCAATCGAAACAGCAGTAATCAACGTACCTGACAACATGTCCGGTTCAATCATCGAAGCTCTCGGAAAAAGAAAAGGAATCATGAAAGATATGAAATCAGAAAACGGCAACACATTGATGGAATTCGAAATCCCAACTCGTGGGTTGCTCGGTTTCCGTTCAATCTTCCTGCTACTAACTCGTGGAGAAGGAACATTGTTCCACTCATTCGATCATTTCGCCCCACACATGGGCCCAATCGAAAAACGTACAGTTGGATCAATGATTTCTGGACTAACCGGCTCAACAATGGCTTATTCACTTTGGAAACTACAAGAACGTGGCCCACTATTTATCGGAGCTGCTACAGAAGTTTACGAAGGAATGATCATCGGTGAACACAACCAAGGAACTGACCTAGTTGTAAACGCCAACAAGAACAAGAAACTTACAAACGTACGTTCATCTGGTAACGACGAGGCTCTAAACCTCACACCTATCACACCAATGACCCTCGAAAACGCCATCGAATATATCAAAGGCGATGAGTACGCTGAAATCACTCCAACAAATATCCGTCTGCGCAAAAAATACCTCACAGAAACAGACAGAAAAAGATACGGCAGCAAGAAATAAAACCACCACTCAAGTTTAAAAGACCATTTTCCTAAAAAGAAATGGTTTTTCTGTTAGCAATCAACCTCACATTCTTGACAAATCCCCAATCCTCACTAGAATGAGCCCTCTTAACAATTAAAAATGAACACTCCAGACCCATCTAGAATTGATGAATTCGTAGCCGGCTACACAAATGCACAAGCCCCATACGGAACAATTCAATTACAGTCACACAGGGCAAATGACATTGAAAATTCTTATAATGAAGCACATGTTCAGGTTCCCGCCGTCGACTTCAAAGCTGAAGCTTTTTCAAGCGAAATGATGCCGATGATAGCTGATATGCAAAAGCTAATGGCTGATAATAAAAGCTTTATTATCATTAAGCCGGATGATCTAAGCCCTGGGTCAGGGTGGAAAACCTTTTTAATTGCCCTAGCCAAAAATGCTAGAACAACAAAACATAAACTGCTGAATACTGGAAACGCTGGCACGAATGTTAGTAGCTTTGATGGAAACTATTATCAAAAAGACCATCTTTACGCATTACCTGTAGGTGAGCAAGATGAAGATGACCTTCCTCCCCAAATGGAGAGGGTTCCTAACGAGCTTGTGCAAATAGGAAGAATAAAAAGGTTAATAGAAGAGGATAACTTTGACACAAAGAAAACTCCATACGTTTTGGTGACAACAGCAGCTGAATTAGCAGAACTTGAGTCCAGCGGACATGTTTCAAAGATAAAAAGACTTTCAACAAACGGAACAGGCGATTTACCAACATTTCACTATCCGTCGATTGATTGGTCTCAAATCATTCAAAATAGAATAAATTCTACTGATGTCGATTTAAATTGGTTGACCATCACAGGGGATCACCCTCGGGCTTGCCAAGAGAGCCAACAACCAGCCGTAAAGGAATTCCTTCAAAGATTATTGCACACAGTTAGCGCTCGTATCACAACAGTCTTACAAGGCAAATATGGAGTCGGCAAAAGCGTTTTGATCTCCAACGCTAAAAATCTAATCGAATTACTACAAGAAAGAGACCTATTATCCGATCTAATCCTTGAAAGAGTGCCATCTCACCGTTTTCATAGCAATCATACAGATTTAATGTTTACTGATGACAAATTTGGAGAGCAAGGAAGCGGTTCAACCGATCTGTACGATCAGTACTTAGAGCGAAAAGGCCTAATAGCTGCAAGTAACGCACCAACAGAAGACATTCGGAACCATATAAGACAGAGTTCAAAAGAAAGATTTTTATCAGCCAGAAAAGATGATAAAGATCACACAATGAAACATCCAGCATTTGTGAATAGCTCAGTCATCACATTGCCTGGAGCCGACTACAGTAACTAAAGCAATTCCTACTTTTCAAATTTGGAAATACTCTTGGTCATTTTCTCAAAAGGAAATGGCCTTTCGTTTGAAACAAAAAGCATATACTTCATAAAAACATACATCTGCGTATTCCAAGTTTCCGAAAAATCCGCAATATCCTTACTTCTCTTACTTGAAACAAGAGTAATCACAAAATTAACCAAAGCCAAAAACACCACCAACACCCTCCACAAACCAATAACAATTCCCGACACAATCCCAACTGGAATCCTCATCAACGCTTCCGAACTTTCATTTACTTTTTTCATAAAATGATATTAGTGAAATTCAAAATCATTCTGAAGAAAAAATTAAAAACTAACAAGACCAACACGCTAAGAAAATATCTTCAACAAATTCTCCCTGAAAAAATAAACAACAAAAGCAAAAAACACTACCCCGAGATTTGAAAGAAGTGAATAATTAGCCTCATGAGTCTCAACACCACGCAACACAAAAGGCAATTCATCAACAAACAAGGCCATACCCACAGCGGAAATCATCATGTTTTTTGAAATAGCACCTATAATCATCAACAAAATCCCATACATATAATGATGCACTCTAAAACCAAACATAATAGTCTGAGGAGGAGCTTGGTGTAGGTAATTCATCACATAATAAACCCATAAATAAACCCCAACCCTAGTCAGAACCAACACCAAAACAAAAACTAAGAAAAAATATTTGGAATCCTCCATAAATTACAAAATTTTATTAACTTCCCTCCCCACAATACATCTCCTCACTTATTTCAACAGGTGAAGTCATTAATGCATCCTTCCAATAATAAATTCTATGTTTATCTAATCCATAACCCATGCTTTTACAGGTGAAAGTCTTACCTTTATCAGTAGTATTCGACGAAATCCATTCTTGCCTATCAAAAAGATAAACCCAAACATCTTCATAATAAGAATCCTTGTCCACATCAATATCTCCATGCCGATCAATATAGGCAAATTCATTGCTTGTATCACCATAAACAGCCCAGTCCGGCGCTCCTCTCCAGAAAATATCAACTCCAGTAGGCCCCTCAAAAGCAACTTTTTCAAAACTTAAATCAGCTCTATCCACAAGATAGTAATGATCCATAAAAAACACACAACCTCCACATCCTCCACCTTTCAAAACAAAAACTATATCCTTTTCATCATCCCTAAAAACCTTTGCAACCCAGTATTCAAGCAGAGGTTCTTCCTCAAAAGTCAGATCCACAATCTCCTTATCATCAAAAAACAAAGAACTCTCCATAGGCTCACCAGGTGAAAACTCAGTCTCAACATGATAACCCTCAACAAGCTCTGGAAGCACCACTTCTTCAAGCTCAGAACATGCTGAGAAAGAAAATAAAGCCAATAATATTAATAATTTCTTCATGGTTTTTGATTTAAATTATTTCACACTCCCCACAATCTTTTCGATATAAGCCAAAGCAGCAAGTAAATCCGCATCCTTAGCATTTACTAAAGCTGCAATATCTAACACCATTTTGTCATGAATTTCCATCCATCCCTCAGAGGGAAAAGCAGCATTCGCCGTAAAATCTATATATTTAGCATTAATCACATCTTGCTGATCCTCAGGAATAATATTCGACACAATTACCACATCATCCTGCCTCAAAACAAAAACCGCACCGCTCACATAAGGCAAACTTTCATACTGATCCCCACGCCCCACTAAGGACATAATCACCGCATCTCCTCGCAGCTCACTACTACACAAAAACGGTTTATTTACATAAATCGGCAAATACAAATCATTCATCACCACATCCGCATTAGCCCTCAATGCCTCACAAGGACTTGCACTCGAAACAATTTCATTATGTATCTGTTTATTCATTGCATAAGCCCCAAGCTCATCTGGCAACGCACCCAACTCCTCAATACGGTAAGTATAAGCAAAAGTCTCAGTCAAATCTGCTTTGCTCTTAATAGCTGAATTGTGATGTACAACCGGCATACCAAAATCCATCTGCACTCCCCACAAATCCACAAAATCATCAGACCCAGCATGCTTTTCTATTTTAAAACTATCCAAAATGACATTAGCAATAACACCAGGAGCCCTTTCAGTAGCCAGAATATAATAATCGACATCATCAGTATCAACACAAAGTACATACCTTTGCCCGCCAGCATCTCCTCCATCTTGACCTAAACCTCTATAACCTTGAAAGCCAGCAACATCAACTAGAACAGGATTAAGCACCTGTTCCTCACAGCTAACATTCCAGTCATTCTCCATTCCTTCATCAAAAATATGAATTTCTAAATAGTACTCTCCCTTACCAAGCCCCCTTCTTTGCTCATGCGATTCATAGTTTTGCATCCTCACATAATCATTTCTAGTACTAGCATCAATAAAACTTCCACTCGGCAAATCAATCTCAAAACCATATTTTTCACTTCTATATCTCTGAACACCATTCGAAATAATCACTAATTCAACATCATTGTCATAATAGTCAGGCTCTTCTTGTACCCTTACAGTATTCACCACAGGCAGATCATCCACTTCTGAAACAAGCACTTCCTCAACAGACGAAGTACACGCTGAAAATACAAACAAAACAGTTAATATTGATAGTAAATAATTTTTCATGATTTTTGATTAAAATTTGGCTAACTATTTGGGTCCAATACCCTTTGGAAAGACCTTAACATCAACCCTCTCAGGACGCACACCAAAAGCAATTAAACGAGGTGGTAAGTTTTTCAAGAACGGCACTTTTAGCATAACTCTCAAAATAAGTGGTAACTTAGCTTCTCCCTTGCCAGAAACAATTTTGCCTAAGAACTTCTCCTGCAAAAACAACTGCATCTTTTGAATCACCTTAGTAGGAAACTCACGTCTTTTCTGAATTTTTCGCAAATCATCAATATCAACATTCCCCTTTGAAAAAGCAGGCACAATAACATTAGCAGCAGCCACCGCATCTTGTATTGCCAAATTAATCCCAACACCTCCAACTGGCGACATAGCGTGCGCGCTATCCCCAATACAAACCAAGCCCTCTCTATACCACTTCTTCAAGCGATCAACCTTCACAGTCAACAATTTCACATCATCCCATTCTTTAATTTTCCCCTCCCTATCATTTAAAAAAGGAGCTAACCTTTCAATACTCTTTAGCAAAACTGGCAAACCAGCAGCCTTAACTTTTTTTAGATTACCTTTTGGTATTACATAACCGCATTGCCAATATTTCCCACGATTCAACATAACCATAATCACACCTTTTTGAAATCTACCCAGTGAGTTCGCAGGGTCACCTTTTTTTCTAGAAATCCTGAACCACAAAATATCAATTGGAGCTCCATACTCTTGCACTTCAAGACCAGCCTTCTGTCTAACAATAGAAGCTCTACCATCAGCACCAACTACGAGGTCTGCATTAACCTGCAGTTTCCCTTTTTTAGTTTTAGCTTTAACACCCACAATTTTCCCACCTTTAACAACAACATTCGTTACTTCAGCATTCATCATCTACTCAAAATTCTTATATTTTTTCGCCTCTTTTTCCAAAAAACTTAAGAAGTCCCATTGAGGAATCATAGCAATATAGGGAGTTGAAGTGTTGAGTTTCGAAAAATCTGCAAATTTGATCTTCTTATCTCCAACTTCAATGTTAAAGGATCTAGTTTTTTGATGAGGCAGCTTAAAAAACTTCTTTAAAAG
>JAESSS010000021.1 GCA_016763975.1 Candidatus Altimarinota bacterium | reverse complement strand
TGACATTGCAGTATTAATCACCAGGGCATCCAAAACCCCAGTTTTAATGACATCTGCAAGTGCAAGAACAACGCCCCCATTCACATTAACTTGAAAACCTATTACACTCGCTACTAAAATTCCCACCCTTTTGCTGCTTTCAAGAACCCTCTCTTTCAAAACATCATCATCCTCCAATGACTGAAGCACGCGAACAACTTGCCACCGATCTCTATCTAATAACTCTGTCATAATTAAATGTTAGACGACATTAGAACATTAATACATAAATACCACAAGTATGGACCTATACTGTCAGGTAAAAAGTTCGGACAGCGGCCAGTCTGGGGAGCCAACGCTTTTTTTTGCCTATTTAAAACAAAAACACACACACGGAAGCCTTTGGAATCCATCATACCCCTACCCCCGATACATTTTCCCAATAAACCGTATAGGCTACTGTTTCTCCATCAACTACTGTCGGTTCTTTTCTGTATTGATATGGGAATTGCTCTAGCTCCGAAAAATCAAAATTTGCGGGGACTCTGAAAATTACACATTTCGCTATTTTAAAGCACTGTGTAAGAAAGTCTTTGCCATTTGGAGAAAAATCAGAAAGCGTGAATAACTGACCTTCTTCAGTGCTCTGTCCCACCCATTGACCATCAAAAAAGATAGTATCAGCTGACAATTTTGGTATTTCTTCTAATACATCTCCTGATATAAACGTTATTCTATCTTGCACACCAAAAATCTCAGCATTTTTTTTAGCTAGTTCTAAACGATGAGGATCAAGCTCAATTGCAATCACATGTTTTCCACTTTGAGCCATAGGGATGGTCATTCCTCCTACTGAACAACAAGCATCAACCACAACATTTCCTTGAATATGTTCAAGAATAGGTTCAGAAAAACATCTTGGAGTTAATGCATAAAGACCATATTCATCAAATTGCATCATACGTTCTTCAGGCGAGAGTAAATCCCAATATTCTTGATGTGACAAACCAAACGGATTTTGATCCTGTTCACCAGATTGACCTCCATCTCCTTCAATTCCCATAATATTTATGTTTATATTTGACTATGTCAATTATACAACATTCTGCAAAAAAAGCAACCTCGACATCCCATAAATACTCCAATTAAACCAAAATACACTCTTCACGCACTTAAAAAAACGTTCGGACAGCTTTCACCTCCTCCCCCATGCTCATAACTTCTCCCATCAAATCAGTTCGCAACCTGTCCAATAGCGGGAGCCAACATTCAATAAACGGCTGTTCACATGCACTATGGCATCAAACGGCTCTTAGTAATTCTCCAAATCGCCTTAACCTCCTGAATACCCTTATCTTGCAGCATCTAGACCTAATTCAAGTTTCTCAATCCCATCCTTAAGCACCATCGTAGCCTTGCAATCATCTTCATTGTACTCAAGAATCCGTTTCAATATAGCCTCATCCTTACCATCAAGATATTCGTTAAACCATTGTATTGAAAGTGCGCCAGAAGGCGTTTCATCACGCCACTCAAAGCCAAGATACACAGCAAGAGCCTTAAGAGAGTAACTGCTCAAAGGCCAATCAGTGTCCTTCTGTACAACACTATAGAGATCAATCACATTGGGATTCTCAAAGAAAGCGACTACCTCATCCATAGAAATCACATCTGGATATTTCTTTTGCAGCTTCTTGTATGTTGTCTTTTCATGGTGCGAGAAATAGTAAACCGAAAAGTCATCTATAGGCAAAGACTTAATGTAATCCCAAAACCTCCCCCAAGCCTCTTTCTCAGCCTCATTACTAAGCTCTGTGGCCGTAAAATCAAGAAACCGTTCTTTCCCCTCACTTCTCTCGTAAACACCGTGTAAATAAACAAATTCCTGAGTTGGATCATCTTCAATATCAAAGAAAAGCTCATATTTAACCTCTGGAAAAGCAATAGGCTCAAGCAACACAGGTTCTTTTATATTTTGCAGTACGTTAGCCCTACGCATAGCTTTTTTAAGGCTATCTTCACCAATTCGATAAAGGAAATCCCCATTACCAGCTTTTTTCTCTCTCTTTTTTAGCTCCATCACCTCCTCTACATCAAGATCAATCAGCTCATCAAGAGTCTCCACGTTCAAATCCTCATTCAAACGATCCCTATCACTACGCCCAAGATAAAAGACATTTGTAAGATCACCGCTTTCCTTACACCACTTCTGACAACTGTTATACCAAGGACATAACTTACATTTACTAGAATTCATTGGCTTGTTTCTATACTGATCTTTAAGCAAAAAGCTTACGTGTCCCTTGATCTTCTCGTAAAACTCCCACCAAGTTTCCTTTGCACGCACACTCATTAGCGCCATTAAATCATATTCAACATTTTGACCATCAATATCAATAATTCTACCCAGATGATGATTGGCAAAACCAAGCCGTTTAAGCAAATCAGTATATAGACAAAGCTGAACCGCATAATGTTTCTTTGGCTTCCCCTCTCCACCAACCTCCTCAACTCCACCCCCCTCAAACGCCATCCCAGACTTGATATCTACAGGTATATAGGAATCATCAGGCAACTTTTTCAGCAAATCGGGAATACCAAGCATGTCTTCATGTCTCAAAACTCCTTGATAGATAAGAGGTGCCTTGTTGTTCATTGCTTCGACAGTTTTCTCGAATCGATCATCCAAAGAACCATCTGTTAAATCAAGATATTCACCAATTAGCGACAATATCTTTTCTTCATGCTGCACCCCCTTGCTCCACAAAAGCTCAACAAATGGATTAGACTCCTTAATCTTCTCATCCTGAGGCCCATGAACATCTCTCCATACCCTGTGAGGACATTGAAGGTAATCGTAGAGTTTTGAGGCAGTTATGTATTGAGACATAGTAATATTTAATAACTCCAATCAACATGCCCTAGTTCCGAACGGTTAAGATCCTCACGCAAATGCCTCCATGTAGGTAAATACCTGTCCATATAAGCAATGAAACGCTCATTATGATGGCGTTCAAGAATGTGAACCATCTCATGTACAACTATATACTCAATGGACTCTAACGATTTTTTTGCCAACTCAGTATTTAGCCAAATTCTCTTCGCCGTAGGATTACAAGTACCCCACTTTGTACGCATACTTCTAACTCTCAAATCCGAAACTTTCACATTCATCTTATCTTCAAAATCGCTAATAACCCCTAAAGCTATTTTTTTAAGATACTCCCTGTACCACTTATGTAAAAGGGACTCTCTCTGAATTAGTGTTGAGGCTGGCATGACATACAATTCGATCGAATCGTGCTTTAAAACAACTCTTGGTGGAGAAGGCTGCTCAACAACCTTAAGCAAATACCTCTTACCAAGAAAATAATGACTTTCACGTGTTACATATTCGCGTTTTGCTTCTCTTTTTTGATTTAAAAGTTTTGATTGATGCTTCCTGATCCAACCTAACTTGGAAATACTAAAAAGCCTAATTGTCTCTAAGTCCATGCTTGAGGGGACAGAAATTGTGACTCTACCAAACGGCGGATGCACACTCAAATGAACGTTTTTTATATCTTTACGAACAACATCAAAACAAATGTCACCTAGCTCAATCGTGTCACTACTAGTATTCATTTTGCTCTTTAATTATTGAAAAAATCCTTTCTACTTCAGCTTTATCTTTCAACACTGCATAAATAGCTTGTTTAATGAGATTTTCAGCTGGAACATTCCCACGCCAATCAGCATGCCTACTTGAATTCACGGCAGAATCAACGGCAATCGCCAACTCCTGATTCTTACCAAGATTTCGATACAACGCTCTCTGTGCATTCGTTGAAATTTCATCAGGAAGATCATCACGAGTTAGATTCGTCACACGAGCAGCAAGTTCTGCTATCTTTTTCAAATATTCCTCATAGCTGACAGCATTTGCTTTTCTTTCTCTAACAATTTCGCTAAGAAGTTTAGACATTTCATCAAAATAAGCAGGGTCAATCAGATGATCTTTGATAATTTTGCGCCGAACATTATTCTCAATTGTTTCAGCTACAGCCTCTTTATTACTTCTTATACCTTCGGGGAGATTCTTAATAGCATCGGCGATGCCACTATTTATCATTATATCGAGCAAGGATTGCTCTCCAAACGGGTCTATTCTTCTCGCATCCTCCGCCTGTATATAAGTATCGATCAAATGGCGCATATCCGCCTCATAGGCCTTTAAATCAAGTTTTTCTCCACTTGCCATACGAATCTCTTCTCTCAGTTTTAGGTGCTTATCAACTTTATTTTTTATCGACTCAATTTCTACAACACTATATCCAGCTTCACTCATTTCATCGGCAATATTGGCATACGCACGAATCAGCCCTACCGTATACTTATAAAGAGCCGTACGTTTCATTTCGCTGTTCTTCAAGTCTTGCTTGTTCTCAGGGTTACCGCAGAAATAATGAATATAGGCTAAATTATCTCGTGGAGGCATAACTGGTTCACAGACCATCGCAATCGCCTCAATTGCATTATCTAAACGCTCCCTGCCTTTCGTCAAACGATCCTTCAACACGACATCAATGTCCTCCTTGTCCATATCTTCAGGGTCATCTAACTCAGAAGCATATACACAATATGCCCCCTCTAGCTTCTGAAAGAGATCTTTATAATCTACAATATGCCCAAAATCCTTGTCCTCGCTATCTAAACGATTCACCCTACAAATAGCTTGAAACAAAGCATGATCCTGCATTCGCTTATCTATATATAGATAAGTACAAGGAGGCGCATCAAACCCAACAAGAAGCTTATCTACAACAATAAGCAATTTCATATTTGCAGGTTCTTTGATGAATTTGTTCTTAGCTTTGTCCTCATATGTTTCTGATTTTTTCTTATTTGGATCAGCTACAATATCCTTGAGTAGATCAGTGTAAATTGTATAAACATACTCCTTTTCTGTTTCTGTATTTTCGCCTGTTCCTTCCGTTGCTATATCCCTTACCGCAGGATTATAAGATGTTATTAGCGCACACTTTCCCCTGAGCGGCGTATCCTGAAATATCTCAAAATAACGTGTTGCTTCATAGATACTACCAGCCACCAAAATAGCATTTCCGAGCTCTGAATTAAGACGAGGCTTAGTGCTAAAATCAAACACAATATCCTGTACGATTTTCTCCATTCTTGGCTTTGCACTAAGGACATTTCTCATCGTACCCCACCTTTCTTTTAAAGCATGTTTCTGGAAATCATTAAGTCCCTTTGTTTTTGCCTCAAACCACGCATCTACCTTTTCAGTAGAAGAAAGTTTTGTATCTATATCACGAGCTTCGTACATAAGATCAAGTACAACCCCGTCAATAACAGCTTCATTAAATTTATAGGTGTGAATATACTTACCAAAGACCTGCTGACTCGTTTGTTTATCCTTTTTCAGTAGCGGTGTACCTGTAAAACCTATAAATACAGCATTTTTTAAAATAGCTTTCATTGCTCTGTGCATCTTTCCAGATTCAGAACGATGACATTCATCCACAAGAACAAACAACTCACCAACTATGTTACTTGGCCCATTCTCAAGTTCTCTAATATAGGCATCAAAATTATCTACACCACGACCGCCAAACTTATGAATAAGAGAACAAAGCAAGCGTGGCCGAGGACTGTTTAACTGAGTCATTAAATCCCTACCACTCGTTGTACGCTTAATATCTTTTTCACCTGCTTCATGGAATACCCTCTCAATTTGCTTATCTAGCTCAATACGGTCAGTCAGAATCACAACACGAGCATTAGAGTTGTTCTCCAGAATCCACTTAGCAAGCCACACCATGAAAAGACTTTTACCACTTCCTTGAGTGTGCCACACTATGCCACCTTCACGACGGCGCACAAAATCCTGTGCAGCTTTAATACCAAAATACTGATGAACTCTCGGTAGTTTCTTTATACCTCCATCAAATAGCACAAAGTCGTATAAAATCTCTAAAAATCGTTTCTTATCACACATCTTTAAAAGATACTTATCTAACTGGAGCAAACTGTCATCCTTCACATCTTCTTTCCATTGTAAAAAGTACTTTTCTGGCGTGCCAATAGTTCCATATCTTAAGCCTTCAGAATCATTACCAGCAAAAACAAATTGAATTGTAGAGAAGAATGATTGAATAAATTCCTTTTTTTGATTAACGATACTTTGGCGAATACCATCACCAATAGAGACCGTGCTTCGCTTAAGCTCTAGAACAGCAAGAGCAATGCCGTTCACGTACAAAACAATATCAGGGCGTTTTTCACGATTACCTTGAATAGTTACTTCTTCCGCAATAGCAAAGTTGTTCTTCTCAGGATTCTTCCAGTCTATCAGATGCACCTGTTGATTTTTATCTCCAGCATTTTCAACAACTCCAATTCCATAACGAAGCAATTTATAAACATTCTTATTGTTAGTATAAAGATTCTCACTGTAATTATTCGCCGTAGCCCTTAGTCTGCTCAAAGCTCGAGCTATCAAAACCTCACTATGTCCACAATTCACAAGATATTTCCGAACTTCTGATTCTTCAATATTGCTATTATCGAGCCGATCCTCCCAATTGCCTAGATATTCATAATTAAGCTGACTACGAAATAACTCCACAATTCTATTTTGTGTTTTTCGTTCTGGTTGCCCTACATCTTGATTATTTGTTGTCATATATTCGTATATTACCAGTTAAAAGCTGCTGCATCATTCCTTGCTTGATCTTAGTGTATTTATCTTTCCTTTGCTCAATCTTTTCAATTTCCATATCCATATCGGATAGAACGGTAGCTATGGCGGCTTGCTCAGGTAAAGATGGGTACGGGATCATTAAATTTCGTACAATTTCTTTATTTAAATTATTTTGAGTTCCTGTTTGCCCCATCTGTAAAAATTTCAGCTCATTAGATGCTAAGTGGTAATACAAAAAATCAATCTCCATATTCTTAGTACTTATTCCTAAAATTGCTTGGTTACAAGTTACGTCAACCATAGCAATAGCACACTTACCTATTGAAGCATACATGGCAAAAAGTAAGGTTCCTTTTTTGAATAACTTTGCAGAGCTATTCGCAACCCCCGCCTCAGTGATGCTTTTATCAGTATTAAAAAGATACTTCTTTATCCTTGTCATATCAGCAATAACAACCCAAGGAATTTGTCCGCCGTAATATGAGTGATTACTAGTTAAAGGAGTTCCCCCCGACGACATCTCCGCGATCTCCCCCAGCTGCTTCATCTTCCACTTCCCTCTAAAACCAGGCAATCTTTTTTTGCCAGTGAGAAGTTGTTGCATCATGCCTTGTTTAATGTCTTTCTTTTTAGAGATGATCTTTTCCAATTGTTCAATTAGCTCATCAATATCATAGAGCACTCCACAAATAGCAGTTTGTTCATATGTCGTAGAGGGAATAACACACTGTATTTTTATTAAAGTGCTCTTGGACAATTTATAGCGCCCTGCCCCTTGACGAGATAAATGTTGCGTAATATCGCGATGTTGAAAGAAGTAATAAAACCATTTAGTAAGAGCTATATTGTTTTTCCCACTTATTAAATGAGCATGATTATTAACATTAAACTGCCCATAAACAATCTGCGTCATAGGCATTTCGCCCCATTTAAGAAAATGGTCACCATCTTCACCAATCAAAGCATATTCTCCATCAACTCTATATTCGTTTAAATAATCTTGTATTTTTGTTGGCCCATAATAAGGATATTTCCCTTGCATTGATTTTCGCGCATCCTCACTTATTGGTAACCGTAGTTTATTACAAACGTTAAATGCTTCATTGATTGTTTTTACATACCAATCAGTCGGAATAACTCCCAGCTCAGTTTGTTTATATCCCTTTTTGATTGTAGTAGTTGTTAACATATAAATCCCATTTTTTTAAGATGTTCGTCTACTTTGGCTGTTAGTATTTCTGTTTCTTCAACAAGCGCTGGCAATGGACTAGCATACCTCTCAGCAAGCACTTTAATGCGCTGTGTTAATTTTTGGCTTATACTATCCATTTCTCCTTTAATTGCCTGCTCGAGAGTCGCCATCCATTTATCATCCACCACCAATATTTCAACCTCTGACTCAGTGAGAACCTTGTATTTATCAAGCACCTGAGCATCAAGCACTTTCTCTGCTTCTTTAAGAGCTCTCTTTGCTTCGGATTCCTGTTTATATAATTGAAGATAATTTTGCATTACCTTTAATTCCTCAGCATCCGCAGAATTATTTTTTATTTCTTTAACTCTTGAAGTGACATTTGTCTTATTTACTTTATCAAAACTCTCAAAACAACCTTCTTCTCCACTATCTTGCTCAATTCCACTATTTCCCTCAATAAACTCCTCGATCTCTTGGCCCACAGCATCAATTTTAGCCTTTGCCTCTTCTATAACACCTTTTTCGCTAGCAAAATATCGCTTAATTACTAGATCTTTCGCCACTAAATCACAAGTCCAACCCTTGTCTTTTTCCTTGCCTCTTTTGTCCTTTTCTAAAATACGATAGGTAATTGCCTTCCAACCATCAACTGCAATCAAATACATGTCATCTTGCATAGTTTCCTCCCAGTATTCCATTAGATGCTGATATATATCATACTTATCGATCAAATTTGTTTTGCTGAATGCATCTAAAATATCTTCTGATATAGTATTGATGATTTCTTTTGGCTTCTCTCCAACGGTGAGACTCTTGAGAAGAGCACTATTGCTTGTCTTCCATTCCTCAAAAGTTGCCTCCATAGTCTCAGCATAGACAGTAAATTCATGATGTGAAAAAATAGTATTTTTAATGTCATCATGTGGGACTTTAAGAGCTCTATACCCCTCCCGCTTACTTTCACCAAAAAGCGAAGTTTTAAGCGTAGGATAGACACTCCAGTAAGCTTGCAAGTTTTCAAGATCTTGAAATGGGACATCGCCCTTTAAGTGAGCTTCAATATCCTGAATGTCTTCAATCTCTTGACTGTCTATATATCGTGGAATATTTAAATTAAACTCATTTTTCTCGATTTCTGCCACGCTCACCATGCGTGAATACTTCGGTATTTCTAACTGTTTACTAAATACATCAACAATCTTGTGAATATCCTGAGCTCGCAAACGATTCTTATTGCCATCCTTCACAAACTCTTTCCCTGCATCAATCATAAAAACCCCTTTGCGATTCTCTGCATTTTCTTTGTCGATCACTATGATACACGCTGGAATACCAGTGCCGTAAAAAAGGTTTGCTGGCAATCCAATGATACCTTTTATATATCCACGGCGAATAAGATTTGTCCGTATTCCTGCCTCCGCATTACCACGAAATAATACACCATGCGGAAGAATACATGCACCTTTGCCAGTAGTTTTGAGTGAACGGATAATGTGAAGCAGAAACGCATAGTCGCCGTTCTTGTCTGGAGGCACACCAAAACCTTCAAATCTTTCGTAGGGGTCGTGAAGTGGATCTACTCCATTACTCCACGACTTGAAAGAAAAAGGAGGATTCGCCACTACGTAGTCAAAGGTCTTCAGTTGACCATTATCATCTTTAAAAAGAGGCGTAGAAAGAGTGTTTTCCCTCATTATCACTGCCGTTGCATTGCCATGTAAAATCATGTTCATACGAGCCAACCCAGCAGTTGCATTATCCATCTCTTGCCCAAAAAGCCTAACGTTTTTATCAGTCTCATCAGCAACTTTCAAAAGTAAAGAACCCGAGCCACATGTTGGATCGTACACTGTTGGAATATCGAGCTTAGTGTCTGAAATTCCAATAACTCTGGCCATTATCCTGCTAACCTCGGCTGGAGTATAAAACTGCCCCTTACTCTTACCGCTTTCAGTAGCAAAATTTTTCATTAAATACTCATACGCATCACCCATAATATCATCACCCTCAGCACGATTCTTGCTAAAATCAAGTGAAGGATCTTCAAAGATAGCAATCAGATTTGAGAGCTTCCTGACCATGTCTGCACCACTACCCAGTTTCTCCGTATTATTGAAGTCTGGCATTCCTGAAAGCTTGTTAGCTTCAACAATTGGAGCAATAATTTTTTTATTAATATCATCGCCAATAGTAGCCTTTCCTTTCAATGCCACCATATCCTTAAAACTTGAGCCCTCAGGTATAATGATCGGAGCATAAGGCACTCCTGCATATTTGTCTGAGATATATTTTATAAAGAGTAAAACCAGCACGTAATCCTTGTATTGCGATGCATCCATTCCGCCCCGAAGCTCATCGCAGCTTTTCCATATAGAACTGTATAATTGTGATTTTTTAATTGCCATAGTTATTTTTTATCCAATTTAAAACTAATTTTATAAGTATAAAACTCGATATTAGTAGCTACTGAAAGAGCACGATGAATTTTAATATCATCTTCAAAAGCAATAATAACGCCTCTAACAACTTGACCATCCTCAGCCAATTCGTCTTTCACATAACCCATATATCTCTGTATTTGTCCGACAACCACATCACTTGCTCTACCCCTCTTTAATTCAAGCACAAGAATCTCCTTCTTGTCTTTACTCAAAGCAAGAATATCAATCGGTCCAGTATCACTCGGGTACTGCTGCCCAACGACCTCACCATCTTCTTCATAAATATCATATTTACTACCAAGCTCAGTATTGTGCCAATTTTTCACTAAAAAATCCTCCAAATGTTTCTCTAAAGCAAAAACACTAGGATCTTCTATCGTATCATCCGTGGCAATGATTGAAGCAGGACGACTACCAGACAAAAGAGCCTCAAGTTCCTCAGCATACTTAGAAATATTACTTACCGTGCCAATACTCCCCGCCGAATTTCTCAAAGCATCACTCATATCCTCACGGGAAATAGACCTTGAATACCAACGCACACTACGCCTATGAGGCAAATCACTACCTTCCACGTATTCATAATCACCAGAAACTTCACCAACAAAGTAATCACCTTGTCCATCAGGACACAAAACCACATCACCAACCGAAATGCCTTTTGCAATGGTGTAAAGCATTCCACAAGCCAACCCAGCTGAGATCTTTGACTTATCTGGATTCTCGTCCAAAAACAACGGAATCAAATTCTTGTTAGATTCACGCCAATCATCTGGAAGCTTACTGGACAAATCAACACTAGCAAGCCACCCACCACCGATATAATTACCATCGTGGGCCTCTTGAGCATAAACACTTCTTTTGCCCAACATAATTCTATAATAATTTTTCATGCTATTTCTTTTCAATAAGTTTCATCACCTCCGCCCTCTCAAACCTCCTATCCCGACGCTTACCAAATCGAATACATTCAACAATCCCTTCCCTCTCCCAATTCCTCAAAGTATTCGCATGACAGTTCAAAAGCTCACAAGCCTGTTTCAAAGTTAAAATCTCTGAGGCATTCTTGACTTCCATAGGAATTGAAGTTTAACTTGATATAAGTTACCTTAAATCCACAATAACAAGATCACATTATTTAGGCAACGCACATAAACACAAAATACATATGTCCGCATCAACCTTCAATCCACATTCATTCTTAATGAAAATCAGCCCAGATCTCCTAGAGCAATATGCTAAAAAACAAGGCATAAGCTTTCAAACTAAAATTAAAGAGGCTGGAGAAGAATTAACAGAAGAGTTCCTAACAGCACTAGAAAAAGAACCTGAGAGCAAACAAGACGGCTTTTGGCTCGATTCACACGAATACAATGTTAATTTTTAACTTTAGTGCGCCATTATAATGGCCGCTATTACGGTGATTAAGGGTTACTAACATGAGATATCTTCCACAAACCAATGC
>JAESSS010000020.1 GCA_016763975.1 Candidatus Altimarinota bacterium | reverse complement strand
AAGCGCAGTGCAAACTTGCACAACTCGAGAATCAAGTAAGGTACGTCATCGAATCTGTCCACGTCTTGCGTATGCGCTGCACTGATGATGTGGTCAACTGTATTGTCTTCAAACTTGTGCTCGAGCATGTTAATCACAAGGCTGAGGCTGCAGTGTTCTGAGTGTTCGTATGTGCCAAATGCGTCTTTGCCATGCATCAAATAATAGATGATTTCAGCACGGCAAGAGCGCTTGTCACTTGCAAGGAAACGCTTGTATATGACCGCTCGCTGCGCAACAGTTCGTGTCTGAAATAGCCGCTCAGCAAAGACAAGCGCAATGTGTTGTTCATCGTTCATCATCCACTCAAAGACCCAGTCAATGCTCGATTCAGTGGCGAACGTAGTGTGTCTCACAACGATTAGTGCCAGTTTACTGCCGATCTTACATACTTGCGGACGATCCAACTGTAAATTTACGGAGATGTAGTCGGCGATGTCAGCTATTGTCGTGTATTGGTTCATACCTGGTAACTGTCTGACATTAGCGACAAAGTTGTTGCAATTAGCAAATAGATTGATTATCTTTATACACGTTCCTGACCAGTCTTTGTGGCGTTTGCAGAGGTCAGCGCACGCGAAGAGGTAATGAAAGTCATCTGTTGACAGATAAAACGCGGTAATGATAGCGCCGCTACTCAAGTCGTGTTTGCCAAGAAGATATGGTAGCATTCGCCGTTGCGTATCGTTTTTGTCAGCTTTAATGAGCAACCTCATTATATTCATACCAACAGACCCACACAAACATTTAGCCATTATGTGGAGTGAAGAAGACTCTGGCGGCGACGCGTTCTGGTGATAGGCAAACAGCATGTCTAGTATCTCAAACCACACTGCGGACCCGGAATCAGTTACATCCAAGCGCGTTCGAGGCTGAAGTATGGGGTTGTTTTCGTAAAATATCGGCTCTGCGTTAAACGTCGTATAATCTAACACAGCGTTAGTTACTATGCCGTTGAGATGCACCCCGCGTACCCGTAATTTCGTCAGCATTTCAACTGTGGCCACTGTAGCGCACCGTCCGAAAGTCATCTGATAACTTCTGCACAAAGTAAAGTGATTTATACCTCGCTGGCAGAAGCCGAATAGTGTCATATGACGGGTGGTCGCCTCGAGTTCAAGCCCACAATCGAGTGCAAACCAGAGTAAACGGCGAACATTGGTGTCATTAAACGCTTGCCTTTTCGCCGCTTTCATTGTGCCAAGTACATTTACGAACTCAACGTTATTCATCCCATCCATTTCATCGGTTAATTGCACGTGGTTGCAGCAAGCGTCAAGGAAGAAGACAAGATGGTTCAGACCAAGCATCCGGAAAATGATACGGCGGATCTCAATCATGTCTATGGTAGTCGCCTCATCCAGGAACGCACCTATTAACCCATCGCCGACGAGCAGTTGAAGACCCGTGTTTCCGGGACCTGTCCACCATTTGGGAGGGCCACGCGAGTGTTTGACAAGAGTTTGAGACTTATTGAGAGATTGTTGTTTATTTATCATTGCTATTCAATTTTTTATGTAAAAAAGAGCACCACAGAGCTTTAGTTAGCCGCGCCATGTCGGATACAAGCGCGTTGAGTCGCGTATCACGGTCTTGCTCTCGTCATATATCGGGATCGCGTTAAACGTTGCAGAATCCAATACAGCACGAGTTACGGAGCCGTTGAGATGCACTTTTTGCACCCGTAGTTTCGTCAGCATTTCAACTGTGGACATTGTAGTGCAGTCGGCAGAGGTCAGCGGATAACTTCTGCACATTGTAAAGTGATCTATACCTCGCTGACGTAAGCCAAATGGTGTGATATGACGGGTTGTTGGCTCGAGTTCAAGGCCACACTCAAGTGCAAACCACAATAAACGGCGAGCATTATCATCGTCAAACGCAAGTCGTTTTGCCGCTTTCATCTTTTTTGTGCGGAGCCTGTCCTGAATGACTGCGGAGCCTAGTTCCAGATGATTGCAGCACGCATCGATAAAGAAGACCAGGTGGTCCATACCGAGCATTTGAAAGATGATGCGGCGAATCTCACGAATGTCTGCAAACGTCTCTTCAGCCACGAATTCAGCAGCAAGCGCATTGCCTGCAAGCAGTTGAACGCCTGTATTTCCGGGTTTAGTCCACCATTCGGGAGCGCGAGGCATTGTATGCTGTCGGTCGTTTGTTTACTGTTGTCATTCAGTTTTCACTCAAAAAAGAGCATAGCGGTGCTTCACACCAGTCATCTGCAACGTTACCGCCACCAACGCCGTGTAGGTTCAGCCAGTGAGATATGGCGCAAACGATCAGTGATTATCTGGCGCTGCTCGCGAGAGTAACAATCCAGTGTTATGAGCTGATCGATCAACCGTTGAGCACAAGGGCTGACCTCATGCACGTGATAATGGCGATTAATCAACGACATCAGCAGATCAAATCGAAATCGCCGCTTGCATAATTCGCGGATTATGTTAATCGTGCGTGCATAGGGCATAAAAACGCGCCTGCGATCGTGAATTGCGTCGAGCACATGTGCAATAGCGTTGTTATTAAACTTGAGTTCGAGCATGTCAAGAGCAAGATGATGGCTACATTGCAGCGAAATATTATACGAACCGAGTGTTTTGCCATTCAACAAATAATAAATGATTTCACTGTAGTTGTTGTGAAGTGAGCGAACCTCACGCAAACGCACATATATGGCCGCGCACTCATCAGCAGACCGTGTTTGAAACAGCCGGTAAGCGAACAGACATACGGCTCTGTTTAGTCCAGAATCACTTACCTTGCTCGTCATCCACGCCAGCACGCGGTCAATGCTTGATTTATTGTCAAATGTGCTGTGCTTCACAACCATCGTCATCAACCCAGTGTCAATTGCACGTACGTCACTCAATCTCATATTTGCAGAGACGTAAGCGGCAATGTCAGCCTGAGATTCGACGTTCATACCAAGTAAGCGGTTGACATTGGCAATGAAGCCTTTGCGCCTGATAAGCAGATTAATCAACAGCACACATGCGTGAGGCCAGTCTGGGTGGTCTTTACAAATTGACGAGCACGCAAAAATCTGCTCAATCTCGGTACCGAAATGGCGAAAGAACCTGACAATAAGACTGCCGTCGTTCAAATCGGGCTTGCGAAGGAGCCATGGCAACATACGGTGTTGTTTTTCGCCGTTGGTATAAATGAGCTGACTCATGTTAGTTCCACCAGCAGCTCGCAAACACGCACACGTTATAAATATTGTACCAAACTCCGACAATGTCTGTTGATGATAGTCAAACAATACGTCTAGTATCTCAAACCACACTGCGGAGCCTGAATCTATTGAATTCAACTGTGATGTAGCGTGCGTTTTGACATATTCATCGTTGTAGATCGGATTAGTGACTAACGTCGTGTGAGCTAACACAATACGGGGTACGAGACCATCAAGATGCTGATCTTGCAGCCGTACTCGCGTTAACATCTCCGCAGAGTCCACTGTGACACAGTTAGGGCCGCGCAAACTAATGCCATACAGATCAAACGGGCTTATTCCTTGTTTGCGGAACTCATCCGGTGTGACATGGCGGGTCATCGGCCCAAGATCAAGCCCACACTCGAGAGCGAACCAAAGTAAGCGGCGAATATTAGCAACGGTGAAGATACGTTGTTTTGCCTTAATCGCCTCTGTAATTGTCGCGTTCATTGCTTCCGCACACTTCTCCTCCAGGATAATCACGTTAACGGGTGGCGTAAGCATTGTTCTGTCCACTTTCAAATAATTGCAGCAGACATCGATAAAGAAGACCAGATGGTCCATACCGAGCATTTGGAAGACGATACGGCGAATCTCGACAATGTCTTTTGTAGTATCCTCAGTCACGAATTCAGCGGCGAACGCACCACTTTCAAGCAGTTGAACACCTGTTTTCCCGGGCCCAGCCCACCATTCGGGTTCGCCAAGAGCACGTGCAGTAAAATCAAGCTGAGACATGTGAGTTGTTTATCAATGTCCATTCACTTTGCGTAAAGACCCATCAGCGCTTTATCTCAGACATTGAGAGAAGTCAGTGTTTCGAGCTTATTTATCAGCTGAACAACGTTGTAAATGGTCATACGTGCCTGTTAATCAAGATGCTGACCTTGCAAAGTCCGCTGTGTCAATGTTTGGCTCACAAACTAATGCTATACAATCAGATGGACTTAATCCCTGTTTACGGAGGCTAGATGGTGTCAGATAACTGTTGGCCCAAGGTCAAGCGGCGAATATTCGGCACGTTGAACGCACTCTATTTTGCCGCAATCATCGATGCAACAGCCACGTTCAGCGCTTCCGTGTGCGCCTTCTCCGGGATAATCACGTACCCTGACGGAGTAAGCGTGTCTACGTCTGATTGCAGCAAGCATCGAGAATGAAGCGCTGAACGTGATTGCTCTTGTTCATGATCTCAGCGGCAAACGTACCACTTTCAAGCAGTTGCTGACCTGTGTTCCCGGGGTCAACCCACCATTCGGGTTCGCCAAGAGCACGTGCAGTAACTTGAGCCGTGTTAATTACTCTTGCGGTACTATTCAGTTTCACACAAAAAAGAGCATAGAACAGGTCCTTGTTATGCGTCAGTGTTCGTAATCTGCCAGTTTAAGTGCGTCTACGAAGTCGCAAGCTTCCCACTCACACATCTCTCCGGGGTGGTGGCGGTTAACAAGAAGCATCAGCAAATCAAAGCGCAGTTTCCTCTCAAACAGTCTGAAAATCAAATCAAGCGCGTTACTACGTGAAATAACAACGAGTTCGTGACTGTGCAATGCGTCAATGATATATGCGATAACATGGTCTTCACACTCGATCACACGCATCTCAAGTACGATTTGAAGGCTGCACTGCGGCGGTACGGGCCCATATGTACCTGCTGCGTTTTCGCCGTGCAACAAATAATAGATGATTTCATCGTGATGCTGACGCTGAGGAAAAGCTGCACGAAAACGCTTGTATATGACCAGACGCTCGTTAACTGGTCGTATCAGAAACAAATGTTGAGCAAATATACACATCAACTTGCTTATGAAATACGACCTTGGCGGATTCGGCGTGACGTCAACCATCCACTCAAAGACCCAGTCAACGCTCAATTTAGTGTCAAACACAGCATGTATCACAATAAATTGCATCAAATCACAGCCGATCACGCGTACGTCAGCTATTTTCATATTTGCGAAGAGGTAAGCGACAACATCCGCATGCGAGGTAAGCTCCACGTTTACACCAAGTAAGCGGTTAACATTAGCGACGAACTGTTCATATCTCGCGAACATGCTGATCAACTGCACACAAGTTCGAGACCAACCCTGGTGAGCCTTACAGAGTTCGGCGCATGCAATAATCTGCTCAATTTCGTCGATAGGATTGCGGCAGAACCTGAGAATAAGACTACCATCGTTCAAATCGGGCTTGCGAAGGAGCCATGGCAACATACGGTGTTGTTTATCGCACGTATGAGCCCTGATGAGCATGTGTGTGATCTTGCCAGTAGTCTTGTGCAAACTCAACTTCATTATATCCATTGTACTGAGTGACGCGCATGAGCTCTGGTGATAGGCAAACAGCATGTCTAATACGTCAAACCACACTGCGGAGCTTGAATCATCCACATGTAAGCGCATTGACTCACAAATCATTGTCTTGTTCTCGTCAAATATCGGACCCACGTCAAACGTTGCACAATCTAGCACAACACGAACTACAGCACTGTTGAGAGGCTCACGTAGCAGGCGCGCTTGTATTAGCATTTCCACCGTTGTCAGCGAACTTGGGGTCCCGTGCACATTCAGTCTGGTTGTCTGTATACCCCGGTTATAACGTGCAAGTATTGTTGTATGACGTGCAGTT